>CALLST010000156.1:0-7538 GCA_938011875.1 uncultured Collinsella sp.
TGTAGGATTCAACATGTTGCCCGCCCCGTCGAAAGGTGCACCGTGCCCCAGGCTCATCCGATCAACAACCCCATCATTGACGCCGCCAAGCGCGAACTTGCGGATCGTGCCCAGACGGCAGTTCCCCTACGCACCGCAAACGATGCTTACAACGGGCCTGCCCGTATCGTCTCAATCAACACGTCGGAGCACAAAGGCACTCGCAAGTCGCCCGTCGCCGATGGACGCGACGCCGTCATCGAGCAATTTGGCCTCGCTACCGATGCGCACGCCGGACATTGGCACCGCCAGGTCTCTTTTTTAGCCGCGGAGTCCATCCAGACGGCGCAGGCACGCGGGCTCGACGTACACGAGGGTGACTTTGGAGAGAACTTCACCACGCAAGGCATCAATCTACTCTCGCTCCCCCTGGGAACGCAGCTCAAGATTGGCAACGATGTCCTGGTCGAAATCAGTCAGATCGGTAAGGTCTGCCACACCCGCTGTGCCATCTACTATCTCGCCGGCGACTGCATCTTTCCCCAGGAGGGCATTTTTGGCGTGGTCCTAAAGGGCGGAGAGGTCCATACCGGCGACGAAATCCAGGTGGTCAAGCTCGGCGACGGCACTTGCTCGTTCACCCCCGCCGAGGCGCTCGAAGAGATTGAGCAGGCTCGCCAGGAGGGCACGCTGTAGTTGTAAAACCCCACGTTGAGATAGCTTTTACAGCCCAAAGCTCCTCTTAAACAGGCCCCCGTAACGTTAAAGTTGAACTCTATGGTTTCTCAACAATTCATCATAACTGCAGGTCAAAGCCAAAGCCTCAAGTTCAACTTGACCCTTTGGAACCTTTAAGGTTCAAGTTGAGGTCGAAAGCAGTAGTAGAATACCGTTCGAACCATAACCTACGATTGATTGCAGAGGGACTGGATGCAGCATTCGAATCATCGCGCCGCAGCGCTCATTGCGTCGAAGCCGGCTCGTATCATCACGAGCGCCGCGCTCGCCGTTGCGCTGACGGCCACGCCGATGCTCTCCCCCGTTGCGGCGTATGCCGCCTCGCAGGCAACGCAGGACCAGCTTTCCGCAGCCCAGCAGAAGATCGAAGCCGCCACGAGCGCCTACAACGACGCCCGCACCAAACTCGATGACCTGCAAAAGCAGATTGACTCCAATGAGGCAAGCATCGAGGAAATCGAGGCTAAGCTTCCCGAGCAGCAGGCCAAGGCAAGCTCCGCCATGCGCGATCTGTACAAGTATCAGAAGGGCACCAATCCCATCGTGAGCTTCCTGGTCAACGCGCAGAGCCTGGGTGAGTTCATCACGACCTGCAAATACACCAACCAGATCACGAGCTCGAGCGTCGACGAGATCGAGCAGCTCAATAACATGCAAACCGAACTCGAGCAGAACAAAGCCGAGCTCCAGCAAGCCAAGTCTCAGCTTGAGGCAGAGCAGAAAAACGCCGAGGATGCGCTGGCGCAGGCCCAGCAGCTCCGCAGCGAGGCACAGGCAAAAGCCGAGCAGGAAAATGCCGCCGAGCTTGCCAAGCTTGAGGCCGATAAGGCCGCTGCCGCCGAGAAGCTCTCGGGCGAGGGCGTAAGCGGCAGCAATTCCAGCAGCCAGGCCACCAACACCAACACCACCATCGGCACCACGGTGAACAACGCCAATACCGGTAGCTCCGATTACGATTCGTTCATTAATGAGTGGACAGGCCGCATCGACAATTATCTCGCCGGCTCCCCCATGGCAGGCCAGGGCTATAACTTTGCCGTCGCCGCTTGGAATACCGGTGTCGACCCCCGTTGGTCCCCCGCCATCGCCTGCATCGAGAGCACCAAGGGTGCTTATTGCGCCAATTCTTACAACGCCTGGGGCTGGAGTGCACGTGGCGGCGGTTGGCGCAGCTTTGGCAGCTGGAGCGAGGGCATCTCCGCCCACGTTGCCTATCTGGGCGCCAACTACGGCTCCACCCTTACCCCGGCAGCGGCCAAAAAGTACTGCCCGCCCACGTGGCAGGACTGGTACAACAAAGTCGCCGCTCAGATGAACCGCATCTAAGTGCAACTGCAAAGGGCCCCAATGGGGCCCTTTTCTTTTAGGTAGCGGAGGTATCGACGACGCCGGTCGCATTGGCAACCGCGACTATGACAATCATGCATAGGAGCAGCACACCCAATGCCTTGAGCCAGAGTTTCGCGAGTTTCTTGCCGCGATAGCTGTCGAGCAGTGCGAATCGCCGACGAAGACGGCGCTTATCGAGCAGTGCGAAATGCATAAGCACCATAAGGCCATCGACAAAGAAAAAATACTCGATTATGAGAAGCCACGTCGGGTAGCTTTGGTTTGCTCCCGTGGGGTGAAAGACGGCAAAGTGACTTCCGGCAAAGAACACAAGTAGCGAGAAGCAGACGAGCGCATTCCAAATGCGCCCCAGAGACTCCGGAACGCGAGAGAGCAGACCGCATGCAGCGGAGGCGGCAGGCCTAGGAAGCCCTGCGGGGTTCTGGAGCCCTTGGAGCGTCAACACCGTCTCCGAGGCCGGAGTACGGACAGGCGCAGGTGTAGGAGGCCGCACGGGGCGGCTCAGATCGTATGCCGAGCGCGTCGCCCGTCCCAACGCTTCCGCACTCGCAAAACGCTTGGCCGGGTCGAGCGCCATCGACATGCAGACGGCATCGGCAAGTGGAGTGGGAATGCCGCATGCCTCACATTGCTCGCGCATGTCGAGCCCTGGTTTAGGGTCGACTCCCGTCAAGCAAAAGAACAACAGGGCCCCAAGTGCGTAGACATCGCTGCGCACACTCGTCTGCCCAAACCCATACTGCTCGGGCGGCGCATAGGGTCGCGTGCCAAACTTGACGGTGTCAGCATCGGCGCCATCGCGCCATACGCGCGCGATCCCCAGGTCGATAATCACCAGCGATGAAAATGCCAGGCCGTCATCAGGCGTATAGTTGGCACCTGTCACGATGATATTCGACGGCTTGAGGTCGCGATGGATCACCGGCGCCGACGTCTCCCCCACCATTGCAAAACCGGCATGGAGCTCGCCCACGGCATCGCATAGGGCAGGATACAATTCACGCGCATAATCGGGGGTGGCTCCCAGACGGTCCACCAGCGCCCCGAGCGTCTCCCCTTCGATGTATTCCATAACCACGTTGAGCTCGTCGCCCACACGACGACAATCGACGATTCTGGGCAGGTGCTCAAAACGCCTGCCTGCCCGCTGAGCGGCAAACAGACGCTCGTATGCCCCGCCGATTTGAGCCGAAGCATCGATGCGTTTACGAACAAAGGGACCGAGCGAACCACCGCTGGTTCCTTCAAAGTACACGAGCTCGGTTGTTTCGACGGACGAGCGCTTAAGTACACGCTCCACGCGATAGCTGTCGTCGCGATCGAGCGACGCCAGGTGCTCGGCAAGCGCTGCGGTCAGCTCGTCATCGGAATATGTTGGGCTCTGAGTATCCATAGCCTCCATCATAGCGCAGGGCGCAGACACCCCATGGCATCTGCGCCCCGTTCGCTTGCATCGTTGTTCGGCAGCTCCGCCGGCTCAGATATCAGCCGCTAACTCACCGTCTCCTCGCCAAAGCGATACAGTTCCTCGTTGACCTTTTGGAGACTGCACCCGCGATCGATGCAAAAGATGATAATCGCATCGCGGCGGTCCTTGCAGTTAAGGACGCTTACCCCGGCAGCCGTCAGCGCACGGTTGGTTTCTTTGAGCGTCAGCGCCATCGCAAAGGCAATCTGCAGCACCTTATTGCGGCTCGGATGCCGCGCACCGGTAAAGATCTGATAGCCAAAGGTCTCATTGAGATCGGCCATACGAACCACGCGCGAGCGCTCCAAGCCCTTTTCCTGCAGTAGCTGCTTCAGGTAATCCGAAAGCGACGGGGCGGCAAAGTCGTGTTCTTTGATATAGCCATCGATGTTTGGCGCGTCGAGAAGCTCATTGAGTAACTCGTCAGTCAGCTTTTTATCGGGCATACGACTTCACCTCCCCCAGTGCATACAACATGCTAGAAACCGCTTACGTCCGAACGCTCCCAACTGGCGACCTGATCGGGAGACACCGTGCCCAGCGCCTCGAACTTCCAGGAGCCGCCCGCCTTCAGATGATTGGTGTTTGCAAGAGCCGTTCCAACCTGGTTGCCATCAGCATCATACAGAACATACTCAATCTGAATGTAGCTCTTTTCCTTGTCCGTGTTATTGGTCAGCGTCCCCGTGATCTTATAGGCAAACTGATTGGAAGTGTCTTCAGCCTCGTCAGCAATGGTATACGGTTCTTGCGGTTCTTTTTGCTCCTCAGCCTGCTGTGTCGTCTCGGCAGGTTTTGCCGAATCGCTCGCAGACGAATCGGTTGAGTTGCCGCCCATAGAGCCCACGGCACCGACAATAACCAGCACCACGATGACGCCTAGGACAATCTTGCCGATCGGCTTCTTTCCCTCTTTTGCCATTATTCATCCTTCCTACGATCCGGCTACCGTGCCGGCACACAGCACATCGTAGGAAGGATTGAATTTGAATTCATTAGCTGAGAGCTAAGGTTGCGGTAAACGGCCAATGCAGTTATCCAAACGCCGAGCAAACGCACTGCGCGCGACCGTCTGCCGGCAGCGATCAACCCACCGTGACGGATTCCCCGGTAAAGGCACTGATCATCAACAGGATAAAGAAGGCCAAATAGCTGATGCTCAGCAGGTAGGCGATGACCAAAAAGGCAATCCATCCTACATTGGTCTTACCGTCGGCGCGGCGCTGTTCACGACTGCGATAAAGCCAAATCGTCACGCCGATGGCAGTGATAAACAGCACAAGTGCAAACATCACGCCAATGCTCACAGCGATGACCGGAAGCAGCAGCAAACCGCACCCGCATCCACCCGGACTATATACGGCAGACTGTCGGCGTCGTTCCATCGTCACTCCATCACAAGCAATCGTTTGTAGACATCGAGGCCTTTGAGCAGAATTTCCTCGTCAAAGAGCATGGTATCAGTGTGAAGGGCGCTCGTGGCATAGGCGGGGCAGCCATCCGAATCGCTCGGGTTTTCTTGTCCCTCTGGCACGCCCGTGCCCAGCAGGAAGAACACGCCCGGAAGATGGCGCTGATAGAAGGCGAAGTCCTCGGCAATCAGCAGCGGCTCGTCCACAAGTTGCAGCTCGGACAAGGCAGGCGCAATGCAGGCAAACAGCTCGGGGTCGTTATCGACTGGCGGATAGCCCTCGGCAAAGTCGAGATCGTACGTGCAACCCGTTGCAGTGCATGCCTCATCGAGCACATGGCGCACGCCCTCGCGCGCTCGGTCGAACATATCGTCCGTAAACACGCGCAAGCTGCCCGCAACATGGGCCTCCCCCGCCACCGCATTGCAGACGGTGCCGGCCTGCAGCAGGCCGAACTTACCAATGCAGGGCTCGTCGGCACCCAGCTCGTCCATCAGTTCGCGCTCGGCAACCAAGAACTTGGCAGCCGCCAGAGCCGCATCGTGAGACTCCTCGACCGGAACGCCATAGGTCTTAGCGATATGGATGCTCGTCCCGTGAATATGAATGTGCGTCTCACTCGAACGCGCCAGCAACGGACCGGAGCAGCTCGCCAACGTGCCGGCGGGCAGATCGGGCCACACGTGGAAGCCGAAGATGCGGTCGGCCCCATAGCGCTCGAACAAACCGCTCTCGCACACCGTCTTGGCACCACCGGTCGTTTCCTCGGCCGGCTGGAACACAAAGAGAACGTTGCGCCTAATGGCGCCCGGCTGCTCGCGAATCGTACGGTCGACAAAGGTTGTCGCCGCAAGCGCCATGGCCATGTGTCCATCGTGGCCGCAAGCATGCATCTTGCCGGGATGCGTCGAGGCGAAATCCGCACCCGTCGCCTCCGCGATGGGCAGCGCATCCATATCGGCGCGAATCGCTGTGGCATGCGTGGCACCAACGCCGGCGTCGAAGAAAGCGCAGACGCAGCTGGGGCACGGATGGGTCACCTCGCAAGCGAGCGGTGCCAACACGCCCTCGATATAGGCAATGGTTTGCGGAAGATCGAAATCGAGCTCCGGAATGCGATGGAGATCGCGGCGATAGCGACGGAGTTCTTGGAGCTCGGTCATAGAGAATCCCTTCGTAAGGCACATCTGTTGCAACTTATTGTGATACAGGATTGTGGCACACATGTTTCCAGCATATTGCTGCATTTTTTAAACGTTATATACAAATACTCTTGTTTGGTAAAGTGCAACGTGATAGGGTCTTTACCACTTGATAGAGGCGCGGGCACGAAGAACCGCGGGCGAGCCAGCAGGCTTTGACCCCGTGGGGAGGCGAAACCCGCCGAACTGGGTTTTTCGGGCACGAACAACCTGGTGGGCCTGTGGGAAACACCCACAGGACTGTCTGCAGCAATGCGGGAGCGCTATCCGGACATTGGGTCCACGCTATGCGGATTCGATGCGCAGATGGCGCCGTCTGGATAGCGAGGTTTACGGGACATGGCATTGACCCCCAACGAGGCATATGCGGCCAAGCAGCCGTTTGTGGACAAGGAGACACTCGAGCATATCGTCGAGCAGTTCCCCACGCCGTTTCATCTATACGACGAGGCAGGCATCCGCCGCAACATGCAAGAAGTGCGCGACGCCTTTGCATGGAACCCGGGCTTTAGGGAATACTTTGCCGTCAAGGCCAACCCCAACCCGGCGCTCATCTCCATTCTCAACGAATACGGCTGCGGCTGCGATTGCTCGAGCTATACCGAGCTCATGATCGCCCGCTCGCTGGGTATCACGGGACACGACATCATGTTCTCGTCCAACGATACGCCGGCTGCCGACTTTGAGCTCGCCGACAAGCTGGGTGCCATCGTCAACTTTGACGACATCAGCCACATCGAGTTCTTTGAGCGTGTTGCGGGGCCCATCCCCAAAACGGTCAGCTGCCGCTTTAATCCAGGCGGCCTGTTCCAGCTCTCCAACGGCATCATGGACAACCCAGGCGACTCCAAATATGGCATGACCACCGAGCAACTCTTCGAGGCCTTCCGCATGCTCAAGGCCAAGGGCGCCGAGGACTTTGGCATCCACGCATTCCTTGCCAGCAACACCGTCACCAACGACTACTACCCCAAGCTCGCGCGCATCCTCTTTGAGCTTGCCGTACGCCTGGAGCGCGAGACCGGCGCACATGTCGCCTTTATCAATCTGTCCGGCGGTGTGGGTATCCCCTACCTGCCCGAGCAGCAGGCTAACGACATTCACGCCATCGGCGAGGGCGTACACGCAGCCTACGACGAGATTCTGGTCCCCGCCGGCATGGGCGATGTGGCGATCTGCACCGAGATGGGTCGCTTTATGATGGGCCCCTACGGCTGCCTGGTCACCAAGGCCATCCACGAGAAGCAGATCTACAAGGACTATATCGGCGTGGACGCCAGTGCCGTCGACCTCATTCGTCCCGCCATGTACGGCGCTTACCACCACATCACGGTGATGGGTCAGCCGGGCGGCGCCGACAAGGCCACAGCGCCCGTCACGAACACCTAT
>CALLST010000157.1:0-1702 GCA_938011875.1 uncultured Collinsella sp.
GTTCCCCGCACGCGCGGGGATGATCCTGTTTTGGTCGGGGCGGCGGGACTCGAGCCCGCACGGGCGATGTCCGTGATGGCAGATGTAAATAAACGGTGGAACGGCTGTAAAAGAGTCTTGCCACTGGGTAAAATCAAGATGTGCCGCGGAACCCGCTCCTCAGCTACTCAAACTTCGGAGACGCGGGCAACGCAGGTGCTAATGTCTAAAGGGCCGGCTGCAACCGGCCCTTTTCATGACTCCCCTCGCTATCCGTTACTGCTTATATTCCCGCCAGATCGACTTGAGGTTCCGGGCAATGCCGGTCACATACATCGAGAGACGCAGGATTTCAAGAAACAAGTTCATAGGCTTCACCCCAATCGGAGATCGGAGCGTTGCCCGCAGGCGGATTCCGCGGCAGTCAAGATTTTACCTCACAGGCCGCGGTGGGAGACATCCTACCCACCCCATGGTTTGGAACAGTGTCGATCTAACGGGCAATCAAACCTCTAGCACTCTTTGAATTGAGCAAGCATCTGCCCGAAGGTGCTGAGTTCGAACGGTTCATAAATGAGCGAACCGCCGTCCGCGGTCCTGTAGAGCCCGCAGGGGAGGTAGCGCCCATCGGGGAGGACGTAGAGGTTGGCTTCTTCCTTCAGTCCTGCTGGAAATAGCGGAATCCCGTTTTCGTCCACTTGGAACTCGTCTATATTCGCGATCTTCCTCTCCATGATGCCTCCTGCCTTATTTCTTGAATGGCACCCTAAAACAAGCAGCTCTCAATCAGCTCTTTACCGCGCAGGGTGTCAATCCACTCCTGCGGAATTGCGTCGATGCCGTATGCCGTGCCGGCGAGGGCGCCTGCGACGGCTGCGGTGGTGTCTGTGTCGTCGCCTAGGTTGACGGCGGCAAGCACGCAATCTTCGTAGCTGTTAGAGTTGACGAAGCACCAGGTGGCTGCCTTAAGCGTGTCGCGCACGAAGCCACCTGACTTGATCTCCTGCTCAGGCATGCCTTTCAGATGGAGCGCCCACGAGGGGAGCGCGTCGTTCATCACATCCCTCATCAGCTCGACAAATATGACGCATGCATCGGTCGACGTTCTGTGGGCGTGCGTAATTGCGGAGACCTCGCGGATCTCGTTGTTCGTCGCATCGGTGAACGCCAGGGGAGCGATACGCATGAGCGAGCCGTTGCCGTTGTCGCGCTCGCCGGAGCCTCCTTTGCCGGTGTGCAAGGCGCGGGCGGTCGTGCCGCCGTAATCGAAAACGCCGTCGATTGTATACTCGCCACGGGCAATCCAGCCGATGAACTTGTCGCGCATGTCCGCGGTGTCGATGTGCCCGAGCTCCCTAATCGAGTCACAGGTAGCAAGCGTCATGGACGTGTCGTCGCTCCAGGTGCCGGCGGGCTGCCCATGCGTGCCGTAGCCGATCATGTCCGTGCATTTGAACGTGCCGCGGGGCCTAAACTCGTAAGGAACGCCCAGCGCGTCGCCGACGGCAAGCCCATAGATGCAGTCGCGCAGTGTTGTTTTCGGTCTGTGTGTCATGGAAAGCTCCTCTTTTCCCGGGTGATGTGGAGCGCCGTCGGGGGTATCGGTCGCAACGTGCTGCTATCCTTGCGCTTCGCCATTAGTCGCTTCGTTGATGGCGCGGTACTCGGCACTCAGCTCGCGCGCCAGCTCTTCCTTGCTTGGAAGATACGGCAGGTATTTGGC
>CALLST010000158.1:0-1297 GCA_938011875.1 uncultured Collinsella sp.
GCTTGTGATCCACGATACCGGCGCGCATGGCTACTCCATGGGCTACAACTACAATGGACGCCTGAGGTCCGCCGAGGTCCGGTTGCGCCCCGATGGCTCGGCCGACCTCATCCGCCGCGCCGAGCGCCCGGGCGATTACTTTGCCACGCTCGACGTGCTGCCGAGCGGCCGAGAGCTGCTGGCCAAGTCGCGCGCCGAAAGTGCCCGCCGTCGCGCCCAAGACGAGCGCCTGGCAGTCGCCGCCCAATGGAACAAACGCATCCAGATCGCGGACGCGAAGGAGAAGAACATGGACATCCGCAATCTCGAGGGCTCAATCGTCGCCCTTGTTACGCCGTTTAAAAAGGACGGCAGCGTCGACTTTGACGCGCTTGGGCGCCTTATCGATTTCCACCTGCAAAACGGCACCGACGCCATCCTCACCCTGGGCACCACCGGCGAGAGCGCCACGATGACCGATGACGAGGACAACTCCGTCGTCGCCGCCGTGGTCAAGCATGTTGCAGGACGTGTCCCCGTCATCGCCGGCTCGGGCTCCAACTCCACGCAGACCATGCTCACCAAGTCGCTCACCTACCAGGGCATGGGAGCCGACGGCCTGCTGCTCATCACCCCCTACTACAACAAGTCTAACGAAGAGGGCATCTACCAGCACTTTAAGACCGTGGCCGACGCCGTGGACATCCCTTGCATCCTCTACAACATCCCCGGCCGCTGCGGCTGCGGCATCAGCGAGCGCAACGTAGAGCGCCTGGCCGCGCACCCCAACATCATGGGCATCAAGGAGGCCTCGGGCAACGTCGCCTACGCGGCCAAGATCGCCCACCTGCTGTCAGACGACTTCCGCATGTACTCGGGCGAGGACGCGCTTACCGTGCCGCTCATGAGCCTGGGCGCCTCGGGCACCATCAGCGTGTGGGCAGACGTTCAGCCGCAGCTCGTGCACGACATGTGCCGTGCCTATCTGGACGGCGACGTGGAGCGCGCCCGCGATATCCAGATTGCCGGCCAGCCGCTCATCAATGCCCTCTTTAGTGAGGTCAACCCCATCCCCGTCAAAGAGGCGCTCGCCCAGATGGGTATGATCGAGGCAAACTACCGCATGCCGCTGTGCCCCATGGCAGACGACACGCGCTCTGCACTTACCGATGCTCTGAAGGGGGCTGGTCTGCTTGATTAAGACCGTCATTATGGGAACGGGCCGCATGGGCTCGCTCATCCGCACCACCGCCGAGGGCGTTGTCGACGCCGCCGGTCAACCCGTTTTTGATATCGTGGCCCAGATTGGCTTCGATTT
>CALLST010000159.1:0-5397 GCA_938011875.1 uncultured Collinsella sp.
CCGTTGCCTGTCGGTTAGTGGCGACCGTGGTTGCGGAGCTTGTCGATGGTGGAGTCGGTGCTTCGGCTGCGGGCTTCGGCGGCGCGGTCGCGAGCACCGGCGGCGGTTTGGCGCTTGTGGCGGTAATCGATCATGCCTTGGATGATGGGCTTGCCAAAGCTCACGACATCATCGTTGTAGATGGCGGTTCGGGCTGCGAGGAGGCAGTCGGTAAAGTCCATATGCGTTTTGCCGAACAGTTTGACGGCAAGGGCGACAACGGTGGGCTCGTCGACCATGACGTCATCGAGCAGCCTTTTCATGGCCGCAGCAATCTCAACGCGGGGAACCTTATAGACGTCGCGCAGCGTGACCACGACGCGCGTGATGATTTCGGGGTAGACACGAGCGGTGCGCGTGGCGATGACCTTGGCGGCGCGCGGTGACAGAACTTCGTCGTCGTCCAGCAGGTAACGTAGTATGACGGTCTCGTCGATGATGGTGCTACTCATGGATATCTACTTCCTCGGGACCCAAAATCGAATCGTCGCTTTCTGTGGCAAGATACTCAATCCAGGCATTGCGCTCCTCGGAGCGGCGATTGGGGTCCCCATATGCTTTGAGCGATCCATGGGCGGCGGTGCCGTCCTTTGAGCGCAC
Source organism: uncultured Collinsella sp. (assembly GCA_938011875.1). Taxonomy (GTDB): domain Bacteria; phylum Actinomycetota; class Coriobacteriia; order Coriobacteriales; family Coriobacteriaceae; genus Collinsella. Next base: position 640 of record CALLST010000159.1, read on the forward strand.
GGCGACCGGCTGAAAGGGAAGCTTGCGCATCAAAATACTCTGCGCGACAAAAAGGCGCACGGCCTCGGCGAGAGATGTGCCCATGGCGTCGTAGAGATGCTCGGCATGCTGCTTGTCTTCCTCGCGAATGCGCACCTGCAGGATGGCTCGTTTTTGAGTCGATGACATCACTGGCCTCCCTTAATGAGCGGGCAATATGAATAGTCAAATACAGCATCGGCTAATAATAGCCAATTTTATAACGACTACTTTATTGCACTCGAGTAATTGAGCGTGAACAATATTACAAACGTACTACATCCTTTAGAAGCGGGCTTGAAATCTCTCTCGAACGTACGCGTGTAATACACTCACCTTTATATCCTATCGAGAATAATTCCAACCTGCCAAAACCCCTGCAATACACCCGTATTGCAGGGCCTATGCTCAAGTTTGCCACCTGCAACTGCGTATATTTAGCCTGTATATCGTTGGAGGAACTCTATCGAAGCGCCTGTTTCGCCGCATGCGCTCGATACGCCGATGCCAGGCCACGGGCGGCTTGGGGCAATGTCGACAGGGTCTCTCCGGCATGGGATTCAGGAGGGAGTGAACAACATGGGCAATAAACGAGTCGTGGCTGATTCTTCACGCTGCATTGGGTGCCAAACCTGTATGGCGGCGTGCATCGAGGCACACGATATTCCCGGCAACATCGCCGCACCTCGCTTGCGCGTAACGCGCACCTACGAGATTTCCGCGCCGGTGGCATGTCACCACTGCGAGGACGCTCCGTGCGCCAAGGCCTGTCCCACGGGCGCCTTGTTCTTTGATCCAAAGAACCATCGCATCGGCGTCAACGAGGACAACTGCATCGGCTGCAAGAGCTGCGTCATGGCATGCCCCTTTGGCGCCGTGAGCGTGGCGACCACGCAAGTCCCCGTCTTGATGGGTGACGTGCGAGTGGGTTCGCAGACTAAGAGCTTCGTGCTCAAGTGTGACCTGTGCGTGGACCGTCCCGGCGGTCCGGCGTGTGCCGAGGCGTGCCCGACTAAGGGCCTCACCCTGGTAGACGAGGAGCGTTTGGCGGAGCTGACCGCCGAGCGTGCCCGCGCCACCATCGAAAACGAGGCGTAAGCGTCGGGCGACAGGCCCAATGATTGTCAAATAAGTACCGAGCATTCGGTAGCAGAAAAAGGAAGGAGGGTGTCATGGAGAAGCATAAAGTGATCTGCCCGTACTGCGGCGCCGGTTGCCAGTTTAACCTCCTGGTCCAAAACGGCCAGGTCGTGGGTACCGAACCGCTCAACGGCATCACCAACCAGAGCGAGCTGTGCCTTAAGGGCATGAGCGGCTACGACTTCATCAACGACACCAAGATCTTGACTCCTCGCGTACTGCACCCGATGATCCGCCGCACCAAGGGCGCGGATCTTGAGCGCGTAAGCTGGGACGAGGCACTGGATTTCACCGCATCTAAGATGCAGGCCATAATTGACGAATATGGTCCTAACGCTGTCATGACCACCGGCTCTTCGCGAGGCGGCGGCAATGAGGCGAACTACGTCATGCAGAAGTTTACGCGTGCGTGCATCGGCACCCACAGCGTAGACAACTGCGCCCGTACTTGACACGGCCCTACTGTCCTCGGTCTGATGGACACGGTTGGTTCAGGTTGCATGTCATGCTCCATCCCCGGTATGGAGGATGCGGGCTGCATTTTCCTCTTCGGCTATAACCCTGCCGATTCGCACCCCATCGTCGCAAGGCGTATCGTGCGAGCCAAAGAAAAGGGTTGCAAGATCATCGTCGCCGATCCGCGCCATATCGAAACCGCGCGTATCGCCGATCTCTACCTTCCGATCAAGAACGGTTGCAACGTTGCGTTCCTCAACGCCTTTGCCAACTGCTTGGTCAACGATGGCCTCTACGACAAGGAATTCGTCGCCGAGCACACGAACGGCTTTGACGAGTGGTGGGAGACCATCAAGAACTACACTCCCGAATCCGTACAGGACATCACGGGTGTCGAGCCCGCGTTGATCCACCAAGCTGCCGAGATGTACGCCACGGCGAAGCCTTCTGCCATCATTGGTTGGGGCATGGGCGTATGTCAGCAGAAGCAGAACCTGAAGACGGTGCACACCATCGCCTCCATCGCCTGCGTTGCCGGCCAGATCGGCAAACCCAATTCCGGCCTCGCGCCCGTGCGTGGCCAGAATAACGTCCAGGGCTCCTGCGATATGGGCATGCTGCCCAACCTGTACCCTGGCTACCAAAAGGTCACTGACCCGGCAGTGCGTGCCAAGTTTGCCAAGGCTTGGGGCGTGCCCGAGGAAAAGCTCCCGCTCGAGGAGGGCTACAAGCTCACCGACCTGGGCCACCTGGTCGACGAGGGCAAGGTGCACTGCTTCTACAACTACGGCGAGGACCCGGTGCAGACCGAGCCCGATTCGGCCGGTATGCGCAAGACGCTCTCCGAGCTGGATCTGTTCATTTGCCAGGACATCTTTATGACGCAGACGACCATGCTCGCCGACGTCATCCTGCCTGCCACCTCCTGGGGCGAGCACGAGGGTGTCTTTACCGCATCCGACCGTAGCTTCCAGCACTTTGACGCGGCCGTTCCGCCCAAGGGCGAGTGCCGCCACGACTGGGAGATCTTCGCGGACCTGTCCACGCGCATGGGCTATCCCATGCACTACGACAACACCGAGCAGATCTGGAACGAGTGCATTAGCCTGTGCCCCAACTTTGTGGGCGCGACCTACGAGAAGATGGCTCCCGAGGGCGGCTACGCCCAGTGGCCCGTCAAGAGCACCGATGTGAACGACCACGGTACGCCCGACATGTTCGCTGGTGGCAAGTTCACCACCAAGGACGGCCGCGCCAACCTGATGGCGCACGACTGGGAGGCGCCCTCCGAGCTTCCCGACGATGAGTACCCGCTCATCCTGTGCACCGTCCGTGAGGTCGGCCACTACAGCTGCCGCTCGATGACCGGCAACTGCAAGACGCTGGCGCTGCTTGCCGACGAGCCCGGCTTTGTCCGCATGAATCCCGCGGACGCCGAGGCGCGCGGCATCAAGAACGGCGACATCGTCTCGATTCACAGCCGCCGCGGCCAGGTATACAGCCGTGCCGACGTGAGCGATCGCATCAACAAGGGCACGGTCTACATGACCTACCAGTGGTGGATCGGCAAGTGCAACGAGCTGACCATTCACAAGGTCGACCCGGTCTCGCATACGCCCGAGGACAAGTTCTCTGCCTGCCAGGTCGACGCCATTGCCGACCAGGTCTGGGCCGAGGGCGAGGTGGAGCGTCAGTACACCGAGCTCAAGCAGGCTCTGGTGGACGCCGCCGCTCCCCAGGACGTTGAGCCCGGCGCCGCCAAGTTCGATGACGAGACGCACGTGAATCAAATCGTGTAGTCCCGTTCTCGTTGGCTTTTTGGGCCGGGCGTCCCGTACGTTCGGGAGCCCGGCCCGTTATTTTGAAAGGAAGTGGGGATGAACCGCTTCATCGACATCAACCCGGAGAGGTGCATCGGCTGCGGAACATGCCAGTCCGCCTGTGCCGACGCCCACCGGATGCAGGGTCTTCAGGATACGCCGCGCTTGGCGCTCGTGAAGACCGGCGGTATTTCGGCCGCCCTTGCCTGCCACCATTGCGAGGGTGCCCCCTGCGCCGAGGTTTGCCCGGTGAATGCCATCGAGCACGATGGCGATCGCATCCACGTCAAGGAGCAGGAGTGCATCGGGTGCAGGCTGTGCGCCATCGCGTGCCCCTTCGGTGCCATCCATCCCGATGGCACGTCTATCGCCGGTGTCGCAGGCATGTGCGACCCGACGCCTTCGTATCCTAAGTCCCTGAGCAGCCTGCTTACGTGGGCTCCCGGCCAGTACACCTGCGCTGTCAAGTGCGACCTGTGCGCCTTCGACCCCGAGGGTCCGCACTGCGTAGCGGCTTGCCCCACCAAGGCGCTCACCGTCATGGGCGGCGCGGCAGATCGCGAACTCGACGAGGCCAAGCGCCTGCGTTCGATTCAGAACGGCCCTGCCGTCGACGTGGCGGCTGTGGCCCAGGGTCTGTCCGAGAAAGCAGAAGGGAGCGTAAACAATGGATAGCATGACGCTGTTTATCGCATCGCTTGCCGTCTCGTGCATCGGTGCGCTCGCCTCGGTTCTGCTGATTAAGGCCGACAACGCCGCCAAGACCGCCGGCTGCCTGATCGGCGCCGTCGCGGCCGTGCTGTCGTTCATCGCGGGCCTCGAGGCCGTGCTTGGCGACGTTTCGTCCCTCAACACGGTCTTCTTTTTCCCGTTCGCCCGTCTCGAGCTCTTGCTCAACGGCCTTGCGGGCCTGATCGTGGTCCTCATCTCGATTCTCGCCTTTGCGGGCTTCATCTACGGTCTGTCCTACTTCGACGAGTACCCGGGCAAGGTCGGGCGCGCCGGCTTCTTTATGAACACCTTCGTCGCCTCGATGATGCTCGTCATCACCGCCGACAACGTGTTCTGGTTCCTGGTCGCCTTTGAGCTCATGTCCCTTACGAGCTACTTCCTTGTCGTTATCGAGGAGAACAAGAACTCCATTAGGGGCGGTTGGCTCTACTTCGTCATCGCGCACGTGGGCTTTGTCCTTATCATGGCGAGCTTCCTGCTCATGACCAACGGCGTGGGCGGTTCCTTCAGCTTCAGTGATTTCCGTACGCATGACTTTGGACCCGCCGTCTCCTCCGCGTGCTTCGTCCTCGCGTTCTTCGGATTCGGCGCA
>CALLST010000160.1:0-2923 GCA_938011875.1 uncultured Collinsella sp.
GCCGCCCAGGCCGACACCCCCGCTGCCGCTCCTAAGCCGGCCGAGGGCAAAAAGACCAAGGAGCAAAAGCGCGCCGAGGCCCAGGCCCGCGCCGCGCTCAACAAAAAGCTCAAGGGCGTGCGCAACCAGCTAAAGAAGATCGAGGCGGAGCTCGACAAAAAGCGCGCCCGCTATGACGAGCTTATGGAATTGATGGCAAGCGAAGAGCTTTATGCCGATCAAGACAAGTTCAACGCCGCGCTGGGGGAATATAACGGCCTTAAGCAAGAGCTACCCAAGCTCGAGGACGAATGGCTGGAGCTTTCCACCCAGATCGAAGAGGAGACCGCGCGTGAACTCTCGTAAGGCCGCTGCCGTGGCGATGAGCATCATCGCCATCGCCTGTCGCATCTGCGGCATTTTTATGAGCGCGATGACCGTGCTGCTGTGCTTTAGCGGCCTCACCGCCAAGCTGCAGATCGTTGGCTTTGTCGTTGAGCTTTCGCGTGCACTGCCGAGCGCCGTCGCCGGCTACGGCGTCATCACGTCGCCTTTTGGCGGTGTGTTCCGCCTGGATTATGCTATCGTCGCTGTGATCCTGTTTGTAATTGACTACCTGCTCACGCGCGCCTCGCGCCGCGTCCGCTAGGGGAGCGTTATGTCCAGCAGCTACATCATGAACCTGCTCGCCAGTGCCGTTGCCGTCATCGTTGGCATCGTGATCCACGAGAGCGCGCACGCCGCCGCAGCCTGGGCGCTCGGCGACAAAACGGCTCGCTCGCGCGGCCGCGTCTCGCTCAACCCGCTCAACCATATCGACCCGTTTGGCACCATCATCCTGCCGCTGCTCATGCTCGCAGCCGGTGGCCCGGTGTTCGCCTTCGCCAAACCCGTACCCGTCTACCTCAACAACCTCAAGCACCCCAAGCGCGACGAGGTCCTGGTGAGCGTAGCCGGCCCCGCATCGAACATCGCACTCGCGTGTCTTGCTGCCGCCCTCATGCGCCTGACCTATGGCAACCTCTACACCAGCATGTCCTTTGCCGTGGCATCGCAGATCATGAACTTCGGCGCCACGTTCATCGTAGTCAACCTGTCACTCGCGTTCTTCAACCTCATCCCGATCCCGCCGCTCGACGGCTCGTCGATCATCGTGCCGTTCCTTAAAGGCAAGGCGCTGACCAACTACTACCACCTGCAGCAATACGCTATGCCCATCCTCATCCTAGTGCTGTACCTGCTGCCCATGTGGACCGGCATCGATGTAATCGGCCGCTATTTCGACGTTACCGTGTATCCGCTTGCTGAGCAGTTGCTCAACTTCGCAATCGCCGGCATCTAAGGTAAACTTACAGGTCGACCGTGCAAAACGGTCGCAACATGCACCCAAACCGCGCCGCGAAGGCGCCGTCAAAGGAGGTCGAAGATGTCGTATCGCGTGTCGACGCAGGTCTACAGCGGACCGTTCGACCTGCTGCTGCAGCTGGTAACCCGCCAAAAAGTTGATATCGGTGCCATCTCGATCAGCGAGGTAGCCGAGCAATACCTTGCCGAGGCCGAGCGCATCGAGGCGCTGGACCTGGACGTGGCGAGCGACTTTTTGCTGGTCGCGGCAACTCTTTTGGACATCAAGGCCGCCTCACTGGTACCCCAGGAAACCCCGCGCAAAGTCGATGACGACGATGACGAGTTCGACGAAGACCTCGAAGAACTCAGTGCGCACGACGGCGACGCCTTGCGCGAGGTCCTGATCCAGCGTCTGATCGCCTACAAGCAGTTTAAGGGCGCGGCGGCAGCCCTTGGCGCGCGTATGCAGGCCGAGAGCCGCATGCATCCGCGCGTGGCCGGCCCCGACCCCGAATTCCTTGGCCTTATGCCCGACTACCTGGCCGGCATTACCCTGCGCGGCCTCGCCGTCATCTGCGCCGACCTGGACGGCAAGCGCCAGACTTTCCTGCTGGAAGCCGAGCACGTGGCACCGCATCGCGTGCCGCTCGACCTGACGGTGGCCTCGGTCGATCGCTTTACCATGGCTCACCAAACCTGCACCTTCCGCGAGCTGTTGGACGGCGATGCCACCACCGAACAGCTTGTCGTCACCTTCCTGGCCATGCTCGAGCTCGCCAAGCGCGGCTCGCTTACCCTGAGCCAGGACGAAATCTTTGGAACCATTCAAATCAATCGCGTCGAGGGCGCCGAGGCATACGTGCCCGGCGAGGGCCCCGAGCTCACCGAATAGGAGCGGCAACCATGTCAACCCTTTCCACGCTGGAGGCAAACAGCCTCAAAGGCGCCTTGGAGGCGCTGCTGCTGGTGTCGAGCGACCCCGTGAGTGCGCCCGCGCTGGCAAGTGCACTGGATATCGCCCCGGGCGAGTGCGCGTCGCTGCTCGCCGAGCTCAAGGTTGAGTACGAGGAGGCCAACCGCGGCTTTCAGCTTCGCGAAGTCGCCGGCGGCTGGCGCCTGTTTACGCATCCCGCCTACCACGACGTGGTCGAGGCCTACGTGCCGAGCTGGGACACGCAAAAACTGTCGCAGGCGGCGCTCGAGACCCTGGCCGTCATCGCCTACCACCAGCCCGTCACGCGCGAGGTGGTCAAGGGTATCCGCGGCGTCAATTCCGACGGCGTCATTGCGTCGCTCGTTGACAAGGGTCTGGTGCGCGAGCTCGGCCGTGACCCCCAGCGCGGTCAGGCCATCATTTACGGCACGACCAACGCCTTCTTGGAAAAGTTCGGTCTGCGCTCCACCCGCGACCTGCCCGATCTGGAGCAGTTTGCCCCCGACGAGCAGTCGCGCCGGTTTATCCGCGAGCGCCTGAGCGGTCGTAGCATTCAGTCCACGCTCGAGGAGCAGGCCGATGACCTGGACGAAGAGCGCGAACTGCTCGATACCGATGTTGAAGATGTTGAGGCAGTCGAGGACTTGGAAACCCTGGTCGTCG
>CALLST010000161.1:0-1687 GCA_938011875.1 uncultured Collinsella sp.
AACGAGTGCAATATGAAGATAGTGATTAAGAGTGTTGTCGACAGGACGCATGATTAGTACGTGCTGGTTTACATCGGCTTCCTCAAACGGATTGGGGACAATCGCGCAGCGGCCTATTGAGGCACCTGTGATGTTAAGCAGTATGTCGTTTGGCAAAACGTGGCTGCCGCGTTTTTTAAACAATGAATATGCAAAATGTGCGACGTCCTCGAGTTTAAGCCCTTCGTTGTGAACGTTTTGGGACCTTATTAGAAGCGGTCCTTCATCTTGGTAAACCTTGCGACCGCCAGCGGGAGTGCTGCCTGAGCCCATCTTAGTAAATAGCGTCGATAGCCTCGCCCACGCCCACCCCTTGGGCAGCTCCTCAAGCGGCGCTTCATCCGCAATGCACGTATCGCTCAGCACGTGCCCCTTGGCATCAACGCGCTTCTCATAGGGGGAGCCATCGGAAGTGGTAGAAGAATAACCAAAAGACCAGGTAAATAACCAAAGTGGGTACCAGTGAAGGCCGGTGGGTACAAATTGGGTACCAGAGAAAAACTGGCAATCCCGCAATTTGACTGAGAGGGAACCATGGTCGCCGTCGAATAGAACCATGTTGAGGGGGTGCGCCGATAGAGCTTAATCGATATGCAGAAGCATTGTTTTCCCTGATTAAACAATTGCGTATTGTCGATGGCTTGCGCCTAAATCCTGAAACCTGCGATAAAAAGAGGTGCCTTGCGATACGGCAAGGCACCTCTAATAGGTAACACACTTTTGTGTGGAATTACTCCCACTCGATAACGGGTGCCGCAGGTAAATGAGGCGCTCGTTTTGCCTCAGTCCGTTCTATCAGGCATTCTCCCATCGCCGTTTGATACTCATTTGGTCCTCACGCCGGCTAATCTGACCACAATTAGGGCAGGGCATACCCCTTCTTAAATCGCTCGTCAAAGGGACAGAAATCGCTATAGACATAGCCGTCAATAAACGATGAACCGTTCGGTTGGCGTATCTCATGCTGCCGGAACTTCTCGACATAGCCATCGGACTTATCGTGCTCGAAATAGTCGAACTGATCAAGCCATTCGTCGTATTCATCGGCCCGCTTCACGCGCGTTTCATACCTCTTCGCCCATTCAAAAAGAAAAGAGTCGGGAACAGGCGCTCTCGCTAGAAGCGCCGGCCCCTCTTCCAGCTGAACCGGAATCAATCCATATGAAGCCGAGAGCTGAAATAGCGCATGAGCAGCTTGAACAGGACTACCGAAATCGGTAAATACAAGCGCTCCCCTCTTCACCTCAAGAGCGCTGGACAGTTTTTGAAGCGCCGCATATTTCGGCACCCTAGCCCCCTGCTCATACGAACGTAGCGTTGCGAGGGAGAGATCGGCCTCTCGGGCCAAATCCAGCTGGGTCTTTGCAGGGGTACACCGTGCCCTTAGCTCTGGCAGCTTCTTGGACTGCATCCTATTTTGCCAGGGCGTAATCGGCACCCAGGACTCTCGCGGATCATATTCATATCGAAGGGGAAACTGGGACGGATCAAAGTCTGCTGCGTAGTTGTCCTTCCATCTTTCATAGTCGTCTCGGTCGGAGTCGCTCTCGATCTGAGCATACTGAGCGGCCCACTTTTTTAGAAACGCCTTCATGAAGGGCGAGGTCGGCTTGAGCGCAGAATAGCGCTCGTTTGCAACAGGCTCGAA
>CALLST010000162.1:0-8571 GCA_938011875.1 uncultured Collinsella sp.
CACACCCTCGGTGAGGTCGTGCAGCTTCTTAAAAGCGCGCTCGAGCTTGGCGTCGCGCTCGTCATCGGAGGTATCCATGCCGAGCATGCTCACGAGAACCTGCTCAAACATCGAAGACTCGCGGTTTGCCGACGATACGTACTGGCGCAGGTTGCGCGGCTCGATATGGAAACGCGAAAGCTCGGAGCAGTAACGGATGATTGGGAAATCGCGGCCATCGACAAGCTCGCGGTTTTGCGGGCTCTTGATGATGCGAATGAGGTCGTTTTCGGCCAGGGAGCGGATAAACGAGATCTCGACGCCGAGCATATCGGGAATGGTCTCGATGGGATGCAGCTTTTGTTTAGTCTCCTTGGGCTCCGTCTTGAGCGGAACATCGGACAGTAAGCCCACCTCGTAGGCGAGCGTTGACAGGTCCGTGGCGTTTTCCAAGCGCTGCTTAATCACGTTGAGTGGCATATAGCGGGTCTTCTGCAGGTGCAGGATGACCTCGAGACGATCAACGTCTTCTTTGGAGTACTGGCGATACCCCTTAGGCGTACGATGAGGGGTGATGAGCCCCTCATCTTCTAGAAATCTAATTTTTGAGTTCGAAAGATCGGGGTATGCGCCTCGAAGTAGATTGACGACCTGGCCGATACTCAGATAGTTGCGTTCGGCCATTACCTACTCACCGGTTTCGATGCGCTCCGGCGTGCTCTCGTGGTAGATGAGCGTGAACGTACCGATCTGAACGGAAGAGCCGTCGTGCAGCGGAGCACCGTTGACGATGGCGCCGTCGACCCAGGTGCCGTTGAGCGAGCCCAAATCCTCAATACGGGCGCCCAGGCCCTCACGAATAATGCGTGCGTGACTGCGCGAGACGGTCATGTCGTTGAGGAAGATGCCGTTCGCGGGATCGCGGCCGATGGTGGTCACGTCGTCCTCGAGTTCAAAAGCGGCACCAGTCTGCGGACCCTTGACGATGGACAGAACGGGGGCGGTGATGCGCACGTTGGCCATGAGGTCGGGAACGGTGACGTCGCTTGAAGGCACGCGGAATACGCAGGTAGCGTCAGCAGTCTTATCATTCTGAGGCATATTGTTAACCTTGTTGTCCATGACAACCCCTATCTAACGCGGCCACGCCGCAAAGAATGAACCGTACGTAATCATACCCCAATGAATCAATCTTCGATTTCGGGGTTGAGAAAGTCGGTGTCCTCGTCCTCGGGATGCGCGATGGCCTGTTTAATGGCCACGCCGCCCTTAACGGAGTAAATGACGGCGGTGAGCATGGAGAAGATGACGCCGCCGTATACAAAGAAGATGCCGAGGGGCACCGAGCTTCCGTTGAGGCCCGGGAAGGCCGTAAGGGTTGAAGGTAAAAGATGCAGGCCGTCAATAACGGGGAAACCGAGCAGCATGAGTGAGAAGCCGGTCATGAGCAGCGCCGTGGCAATCTTTCCGGGAAAGACCACATCGATGGGGCGACGGTGATAATGACGCACGATAAGCGTGCCGATGCCCAGATAGATGTCGCGGCCAATAATGAGTACGCAGACCCAGATGGGCAGCTCTCCGCGGACCACCAGTCCCAAGACGCCGGTGAACAGCAGCGCACGGTCGCAAATGGGATCCATGACCTTGCCGAGCCACGAGACCGTCTTAGTCATGCGGGCGATCTGACCGTCCATCCAGTCGGTGGAGGCGGCAACGGCGTAGATAACGATGGCGATGACACGGTTGTTATCCGTCACAAACAGGTACAGAAATACCAGGGTGAGGACCAGGCGCGTAAAGGTGATGAAATTGGAGATCGTAAAGATCTTATTCGACGGGTAATCGGAAGTGCCGATAAGCTCCTTTTTGATCTTCTTTTTGATGCCCACAGGACTCCCCCGCTGGTTAACGACAAAACTTTCGATACTATACCCGTTCCGGCGATGTCTATCCAGCGTAAGCATAGAGAGTCCAGACATGTGGAGGGCGCTTTTAGGCGGCGGGGATTTCGCATTCGTGTACATCAGCCTCCAAACATGTCGAAAAATGTCGATTTTGGTGGCTGATGTACACGTTTTGATTCGGTGATTACATCGAGCGGGAACGTTGTTGCTTTAAGCAAAATAATCATGGTGATTAAAACAAAAAAGGTCAGGCACTAGGTGCCTGACCTGCAAACTTCTGGTCGGGACGACTGGATTCGAACCAGCGACCCCTTGACCCCCAGTCAAGTGCGCTACCAAGCTGCGCCACGTCCCGAAGCTTTTGTTTGTTGCTCTGCTCTCGCTTGCAACAGGGAGTATATTAACCCGAAACTTTAGACTTGTGCAAGAACTTTTTTACAATTTTTGAAGCAAGTCCAAAATTGTATCTGCGAGCTGGGGTTTTGTTAGCACGGGAAGTTCCTGTGTACCCGCTGTGCTCACAATCCAGGCCTTGTTGGTATCGGTTCCAAAGCCCGAATCGGCGCGCGAGACATCGTTGGCGATGATTGCATCGCAGCCCTTGCGGGCAAGTTTGCGCTCAGCGTACTCCACGACGTTATCGGTCTCGGCCGCAAAGCCGATCACACACCGCTCTTCCTTTTGGCGCGAGAGCTCGGCCAAGATATCGACCGTTTCGACAAGCTCGATGCGATCCAAGCGTTCGTTGGACTTTTTGAGCTTATGGTCCGCAGGGGTGGCGGGGGTATAGTCGGCGACGGCGGCCGCGCAAATGGCCGCATCGGCCGTCTGAAAGGCGTTTAACGCCGCCTGCAGCATCTCTGCGGCGGTCTGCACGCGCACGCACTCCACGCCGCGGGGAACATCGAGCGATGTCGGTCCCAACACGAGCGTGACCTCGCCACCGCGGCGTGCGGCCTCCCCTGCAAGGGCGACGCCCATCTTGCCTGATGAGCGGTTGCCAATGAAGCGCACCGGGTCGATCGGTTCGTGTGTGGGGCCGGCAGTGATGACGATGCGCTTGCCCGCCAGGTCTTGCGGCACGGGGTTGAGCACCTCACAGACAGCCTCGACGATGTCCTCGGGCTCGCTCATGCGCCCCGTGTCCACGTCGCCGCAAGCAAGGTAGCCACTACCGGGCCCAACCACGTGCACCCCGCGGTCGCGCAGCGTGGCCATATTGGCCTGGGTTGCCGGCGCCTTCCACATGCCATTGTTCATGGCCGGCGCGATCACGATGAGTCGTGGCGTTGCCAGCAGCGTGGTGGAGATGAGGTCGTCTGCGATGCCGTTGGCCATCTTGGCGATGATATTGGCCGTCGCGGGCGCCACGACCACCAGATCGGGCTCCTGCGCCAGCGAAATGTGGTGGATGGGGTCGGAAGGATCGTCGAATAGCCCAACCGCGACCGGCTCGTTGGTGAGCGCGCGGAAGGTAAGCGGCCCCACAAACTCCGTGGCATGCTCGCTCATAACGACTTTGACACGTGCGCCGCGCTTTTGCAGCAGGCGCACGATATTGCACGACTTATAGGCGGCGATCCCGCCGGTAATGCCCAGCAGGATCGTTTTTCCCTCAAGTTGCATTGAATTGTTGGATGCCGCCGTCATCGCTAGGCTTCCTTGCTCGGGAGTACCAGGAGGCGGTGGCAGTACGGGCAGTGCGTAATCTCGCTACCGTCGTGGTTGAGGTCGCTCATGGACGATGCCTGCAGCGCGGTGTGGCAGACCGTGGGGATGTTGCCCTGGATGGTCTCGACGGCCAAGCCGCGGAACTGCTTGAGCAGACGCTCGTAGTCGGTGAGCACGTCGGCCGGCAGCGTGGCGGCAAGCGCGGTGCGTTCCTTAGTGGCGGCGTCAATCTGAGCCTGCAGGTCGGCAGCCTTAGCGCGGGCGGCCTTGGTATCGGCCTTCACGCCCTCCTCGAACTTGGCGATGATTGCCTGCGCGCGGGCCTCGCGGTCGAGCGCCTCCTTATGGGCGACAACGACGTCCTTGCGGGTGTGCTCAATCTTGTCCAGACGCTTGGCCAGGGTTGCGAGTTCATTCTCCAGGTCCTGAACCTCACGGTAGTCGGAACCGTCGACGTGGCGCTTCTTGGCAGCCTCAATGGCGTTATTGATCTGAATCTCGGTGGTGTTGAGATCGTCGAGCTCAATGTCCAGATCCTTGCGCTGGGCGTAGAGCTTGGTCATCTCGGACTTGAGCTTCACATAGGTCTTGCGCTTGGAAGCGAGCTCCTTGAGCTCCGGCATATTGGCAAGTTCGCTCTTGTTGCGGGCGAGCTCCAAATCGATCTGTTGCAGCTTGAGTAGCGTAGCGCCGGCGCTCATAAGTTCTCTCCTTTTGTCACAGTCCACCATTGGCAAGGGTTCAGTATTTTAATCGCATGACGGGGGTCGACCCCGGCGTCAACTGCAGAGTTCATCAATATATCAACGAACGGCTCCTCGGAGCGGTCGTGGCCGAGCAAGATGACGCCCAGACCGCGCAGAGCGAGGTCCTGCGCCACGTGATAGCCCGCCTCGCCCGTCACGACGACATCCGCACCCGCGGCGATGGCGAGCTCGCCAAAGTCGCCCAGGGAGCCGCCCAGAATGGCGACGGTGCGGCACGGGTGCTCGGCATCGCCCCATACGCGCGGGTCGCTTCCGAAGGCCGTGGCAGCACGGGCGGCAAGATCGCGCAGCGTATACGGGTCGTTGAGCGTTGCAAGCGCGCCCAGGCCGGTGGCTTCGGGGTCGTCCACGTGCTCCAGTGAGCTTACGGGTGCAGCACCCAGCAGCTTGCTCAGGCGGACACGGGCTTCGTGCGAGCGGTCCAGGTTGGTGTGGAGCGATATGATGCTCACGCCGCAACGCGCTGCCTCGTAGAGCGCCGCGCTGCATTGGGGACGTGTGGCATCCGCCGGACAAAAGGCCTCGGGTGCCTTGATGTATATGGGATGATGCGTCAGCAGCACGTTGGCGCTTGCTTCTTGGGCGCGGCGAACATTAGCTTCAGTCGCATCGAGTGCGCAGGCAACGCCGGTGATCTCCGCGGCCGGATCGCCAACGGAGAGTCCTACGTGGTCCCAGGGCTCGGTGTCCGTCTTGGGATAGCGTGCCAGTAGCGCGCGCTCGAGCTCGGCGACGATCATGCGGCACCTGCGATCGAGAGCAGCGTCTGGGCAAACTCGTCCAGATCGTCCGGATTCACGCGGTCGTCAAAGGAAATGCGCAGTGCACCTAGTGCCTGCTCGCGACCAATGCCCATGGCGCTGAGCACATGGCTCGGGTCCATGCTGCCGCTCGAGCACGCCGAGCCGGCCGAAACCTCAAAGCCGGCGGCGTCGAGCTTGACGATGAGCTCCTCGGAGTCCATGCCATCAACGTAGATCGACACCATGCCCGGCAGGCGATCGGCCTGTGCGTAGTCGCCCATGGTGGCGTGAATGCGCTGGTGGGCCGTAAGCGTGGCGTAGAGCTTGTCGGAAAGGGCTTGCAGCTTCGCGCGCTCCTGAGCCACATGGGGCGTCAGAGACGAGGCGGCAGCGGCAAAGGCGAGCTGCGTTCGCAGGTCTTGCGTGCCGGCACGACGACCGGCCTCCTGTCCGCCGCCAAAGATGCGCGGGCGCAGCGGCGTGCGGCTCTTAAGGTAGAGTGCGCCAGATGCCACGGGACCGCCAATCTTGTGGGCTGCGACGGACATGGCGTCGACGCCCAGCTCGGTGACATCGAGCGGAATATGCAGATACCCCTGGATGGCATCGGTGTGGAACAGGGCGCCAACGGTATGCGTGGCCGCGGCAAGCTCGCGGATGGGCTGCACCACGCCGGTCTCGTTGTTGGCAACCATGATGCTCACGAGCGCCACGTCGTCGCCTAGCAGCTCGACAAGCGTGGCAGGCTCAATGTAGCCCATGCGGCAGGGCTGCACCAGGTCGACGGTAAAGCCGGCGGCACGCAGCAGCGGCAGGTTGTCCAGAATCGAATCGTGCTCGATGGCCGAAACGATTACACGATCGCGCTTGCGATCGCGCTGACGAGCGCCCTCGGCAAGACCGAGCAGCGCCAGCTGGTTGGCTTCGGTGCCGCCGTTGGTCAGTACAATCTCGGACGGGCGGACGCGCGCGCCAAAGCTGCGGGCGATCTCGCGACGTGCAACCTCCAGACGCGCGGCAGCCTTGCGGCCGAGCGAATGCAGCGAGTTGGGGTTGACGCCGGCAAGCTCGCTGTCGTCGTACTCGCGCTGCGCAAGGAGCGCCTCGGCGCGCATAGGCGTCGAGGCGGCGAAGTCAAGATTCACGGGTATGCGGTTTTGACCTGCGGTCATAAGGGTTTATGCCTCCTGTGCGGCCTCGTTGCCCAGCTTCTGCAGCAGCGCAACCTCGGCAGCGGGATCTTCGGACTTAAATACGGCGGAGCCGGCAACGAGCACGTTGGCGCCGGCCTTGACGACCTCGGCAATGTTCTTGGAAGAGATGCCGCCGTCGACCTCGATGAGGGGCGAAACGCCGTGACGCTCGCACATCGCCTTGAGCTCGTGGAGCTTAGCGATGGTGCCCGGGATAAAGCTCTGGCCGCCAAAGCCGGGGTTCACGCTCATCAGCAGCACCATATCGACGACGTCGATGATGCTCTCGAGAACGCACTCGGGGGTGGCGGGGTTGAGCACCACACCGGCCTTGACGCCGCGCTGCTGCAGATGCGTGAGCGTGCGGTGCAGGTGCGTGGAGGCCTCGTAGTGCACGGTGATCATATCGGCACCGGCGTCGGCGTACCAATCGACCGTTTCGTCGGGGTTCGACACCATCAGGTGCGCGTCGACCGGTACATCGGTGGAGCGCTTGACGGCCTTGAGGATGTCAACGCCAAAGGTGAGGTTGCCGGTAAAGTGACCGTCCATAACGTCGAAGTGCACGTAGTCGGCGCCGGCGATTTTGTCGAGCTCGCCCTTGAGGTTGGCCATGTCGGCCGAAAGGACGGACGGAGCGATTTTGATGGAACCCATGGTAGAAGCCTTTCTGCGCTAGTCGGTGAGTCCGTAGAACTCTTGAGAAGGGACGCGATCGGTAAGAATCTCGAGCGCCCTATCCAAAGTAACACCGTTGTAGAGCGTTTGCTCCACGGCAAAGGTGAGCGGAATGTCTACGCCCAGTGAACGGGCAAGCTCGCTGACGCTGCGGGCCGCGACGGCGCCCTCAACCACCATATGCGTGCGCGTCTGATACTCGTCGAGCGATACGCCATGAGCGAACTCGTAGCCAAAGGTGCGGTTGCGCGAATGCTCCGAGGTGCAGGTGGCAATGAGGTCGCCCATGCCGGCAAGCCCCATGCAGGTCATAGCCTGCCCGCCGCGGGCATGCACCAGACGGCTGATCTCGGCCAGGCCGCGCGTCATGATAAGGGCGAGCGTATTGTCGCCCGCACCGGTGCCGGCGGAGATGCCACATACGATGGCGATGACGTTTTTCATGGCGCCGCAGACCTCGACACCGGTCATGTCTTGCGACAGATAGATGCGGAAGGCCGTGGACAGGAGCAGTTCCCTAAAGGTCTCCCCTATCTGCGGATCTTTGCTTGCGATGACGGCGGCAGAAAGTCCGCCGCGGCAGATTTCCTCAGCATGGTTGGGGCCCGAGAGCGCCGCCACGCGCGACTCGTTGCCGATCTCGCTGGCGATGACCTCGCTCATGAGCAGGCCGGACTCGGGCTCAATGCCCTTTGTGAGGCAGAGCGCCGGGGTATCGGCGGCGATAAAGGGAGCGGCCTGGTGGCACACGCTGCGAAGGTGCGTCGAAGGAACGGCGAAGATGATGGCCTCGGCGCCGTCGAGCGCCTGTACCAGGTCCGTGGTGGCGACGACGTTGTCGGGCAGTTCGTAGCCCACAAGGTAGCGGGGGTTGCGGTGCTCGCCATTAATGCCGGCGGCCGTCTGCTCGCTATGAGCCCACATGGTCACGCGCTCGGCTCGCGCGGCGGCAAGGCCGGCGACGGCGGTTCCCCAGGAGCCGGAGCCAATCAGCGCAACATTCATGACTCTCTCCTACTTATCGTCGGGCTCGGTGACGCGCTTGGTAAACGAGAGCTTGGACTCCTTACCGGCCATGAGCTTTTGGATATTCGAGCGATGGGCCCACACCACGGTGATGCCGATCATCGCCATGCAGAACTTGAGGCCCAGGCTGCTGTACGGAAAGACCGCGCAGGCAGCGATGGGAAGACCGATGGCCGCGGCAAGCGAGCCCACCGACACAAACTTGGTGATGGCGACGGCCACGATAAACATGCCCAGCAGCGAAAGTCCGATGGGCCAGTACCAGGCGAGGATGACGCCCAGACCAACTGCGATGCCCTTGCCGCCTTGGAAGTTGAGGTAGGGCGAGAAGATATGGCCCCACACGGCTGCCAGGCAGATGACGCCGAGCATCCAGTCGCCGGCGGCGCCGGGGGCCATAATGCTCACGGGGAACCCATAGCCCAAGTCGGCAATGAGCGGACGCGCGATAAGGACGCAGATGGCGCCCTTAAGGCAGTCGAGCAGCAGCGTGAGCGCGGCCACCTTGGGGCCGGCTACGCGCAGGGCGTTGGTGGTGCCGATGTTGCCGGAGCCCGCCTTGCGAATGTCGGTGTGGTTAAACACGCGGCCCAAGATCAGGCCAAAC
>CALLST010000163.1:0-9696 GCA_938011875.1 uncultured Collinsella sp.
AGATCGGCCTGTTCAAGATTATTTCCGAGTCCTCTACGGGCTCGAACGTCCGCCGTATCGAGGCCGTGACCTCTAAGGGTGCTCTCGACTATATGGCCGACCGCCTGGCACTCGTTGACGCCGCCGCTGCTGCGCTCAAGTGCCGCGTCGACGAGGTTCCCGCCCGTGTGGAGAACCTGCAGGTCGAGCTGCGCGAGACGTCCAACAAGCTCAAAAAGGCTCTGACCGGTGGCTCCTCCGACGCCATCTCCAGCGCCATCGAGGGCGCCGTCGAGCTCGACGGCTATAAGCTCGTTGTCGCTGAGCTCCAGGGCCTTGAGGCTGCCGACCTGCGCAACGTCTGGGATACCGTGCACCAGAAGGTCGCCGGTCCTGTCGCCTGCGTCGTCGCCAGCGTGACCGAGAAGGGCACCCCGGCCCTGCTCGCCGCCGGCTCCGATGACGCCGTCAAGGCCGGTTTCCACGCCGGTAACGTGATCAAGCAGATCGCGGGCCTGGTCGACGGTCGCGGTGGCGGCCGTCCCAACATGGCCCAGGCCGGTGGCAAGAATGCTGCCGGCATCGCCGATGCCCTCGCGGCCGCTAAGACCGCGCTCGGCGCCTAAGAATCTAAGAAGTCACTGTGGTTGCGCTCGCGCTGGACATAGGGGAGACCAGGATTGGCATCGCCGTCTCGAGCCGTGATGGCAAGATGGCGATGCCTGTCAAGGTGCTTCCGGCTGCCGAGGTCACCGGTATGGCCAAGACGTTCCGCTACCTGGTTGAGGACTATGAGCCCGACATCCTGGTAAGCGGGCGTCCCCTGACCATGGCCGGTGAGCCCGGCCCTCAGGCCGAGCGCGTTGCCGCTGTGGCGCAAAAGATTGCCGACGAGCTCGATCTTCCGTTGGAGTTTGAGGACGAGCGTCTGTCCTCGCAAGAGGCCAAGCGTATCCTGCGCGAGCAGGGACTCAACGAAAAGCAGATGAAGGGCAAGATCGACATGATTGCCGCCAGCCTGTTTTTGCAGACGTGGCTCGATCGTAAAAACGAGGAGGTTTCGCATGCCTAGTGCTTCCGATCCGCGCCAGCCGAATCGTACACGGCAGCCGGCGTCGCGCCCTGCCCAGCCTGGCCAGCGTCCGGCACAGCCGACGCAGCGCGCAGCTCAGCCTGCCGCGCGCCCGGCGCAGTCCTTCTCTCATTCGACCCAACCTGTTCAACGGACGGGTCAGCAGCCTTCTGCTCGTTCGGTTCAGCATTCGGCTTCTCACGCGGTTCAGCAGCCCACTGCTCGTACGGCCCAGCCTGCAGGCGGCACCCGCTTTAAGCAGCAGGCACCTACCCAGCGAACGCAGGCCCCCCAATCGCATTCGCATCACGCTCGTGGTTCGCATGGCGTTGCTCCGGCGACCCGCTCGAGCTACAACACGCATGCTCGTCGCGGTGCTCAAAAGAAAAGCTCCCCGGTGCCTATGATTATCGGTGGCGTTGTTGCCGTGCTTGCGCTTGTCGCGATCGTTTTCTTTGTCGTGCCAGCCGTCAAGGGCTTCTTTGGCGGTGAGGGTGCGAAAGTCGTTGCAGGCCAGCAGGTTACTATCACGATTCCCGATGGTGCCTCGGGTGACAGCATCGCTTCGATTCTCTCCGAGAACCATATCGTAGAAAATCCCAAGGATTACTATGCGGCGGTGAAAAAGCTCAACGCCGATATGTCGCTCAAGCCTGGTGATTATTCGTTCACCACACTCATGGATGCGACCAAGGTTGTTCAGCAGCTCATGGAAGGCCCCAACGCGGGCTCCAATACGCTGACTATCCCTGAGGGCCTGACGGTCGATCAAGTCGCCGACCGTGTGGCCCAGGCCTACGACAGCATCTCTAAGGAAGACTTCCTCAACCAGGCCAAGGCCTCCAACTACGTGGACGACTATAGCTTCCTTAAGGGCGCCGCCAACGATTCGCTCGAGGGTTTCTTGTTCCCCAAGACCTATTCGCTGGGCGATTCGCCGACGGCCGATGACGTGATTCGCGCTATGCTCGATCAGTTTAAGACCGAGTACAAGTCGCTTGACTTTGCGAGCTGCGAAGCCAAGATCAAGGAGCGCTACGGTGTGGAGATGTCCGACTACGACATCGTCAACTTGGCCTCTATCGTTGAGCGCGAGGGCCTCAACGCCGATCAACGTGCGCATGTGGCCTCGGTTTTCTACAACCGCCTTGCCGGCAAGCTCGACGGTCTGCGCTATCTCAATAGCGATGCGACTATGATGTATGTCACCGGTGGCGAGGTTACCGCCGACGACCTGCAGAGCGATAGTCCGTATAACACCTATAAGCACGAGGGCCTGCCGCCCACGCCCATCTGCTCTCCGTCGCTCGAGGCACTCAAGGCCACGCTTGAGCCGACCGACTCCGATGACCTGTATTTCTACATTACGCAGGACGAGGAGTACTTCTCGCAAACCTACGAAGAGCATCAACAGTCTTGGAATTAGCATGAGGATTTTTAGCCCCAAACGATACGTTGCCTCGGTCGATCGCATCGACCTTGATACCCTGTGGGCCGACGGCAAACGCGCCATTCTGCTCGATCGCGATAACACCTTGGTGCCGCGCGACACCGAGCAGGTTCCCGCCGCGGTTTCCGCTTGGCTCGATGCCGCCCGCGCCAAAGGCTTTAAGCTGTGCATGGTGTCCAACAACTGGCATCGCGACCAGGTCATGAGCTCTGCACGCGAGCTGGGACTCGAGGCCATCAGCCACGCCATGAAGCCGGCGCCGTTTGCCCTCAAGGCGGGTCTTAAGCGCCTCGGCGCCACGGCCGACGAGGCGGTGCTGATCGGTGATCAGCTCTACACGGACGTGTGGAGCGGCAACTTCGCCGGCGTCGATACCATCCTGGTAAAGCCGCAGGCGACGCAGGACCTGTGGTATACGCAGATCTTCCGTATCTTTGAGCGACGGGCCCTTCGCGACCTTCCCTGCGAGGAATAGGTCTCGCTATGTCCCAGCACACCAAACACGGCTGCGACCATATCTTCTTTATCGGCTTTTTGGGCGCGGGCAAATCGACGCTCGCGCGCAACGTCGGCACTATGTTCAAGCGGCGTTTTATCGATACCGACCGTCTGGTCGTGCGCCGTTGCGGCAAGTCGGTAACCGAGATTTTTCAGACCGAGGGCGAGGATCGTTTTCGCGAGCTCGAGACCTCGGCGCTCCGTTCGCTCCAAAGTGAGCGCAGCCTGTTGGTTTCGTGCGGGGGCGGCATTGTCGAGACGCCGGTGAATATTGAGCTGATGCGTGTACCTCGAGGGTGACTTCGAGGATTCGATTCGCCAGATTCGTCGGTCCGACACGCGCCCCGATTTTCGCTCTCCCGAGCATGCCGCGCGCCTGTTTGAGCATCGCCGTCCGCTGTATCGCCGGGCCGCCGACCTTACCCTTGATATTCGCAACAAGTCCTTCGAGGACGTTTCCTACCTTTGTGCCGAGATGCTTTTGGAGCGTGGACTGCTATGATTCGCCGTCAACTTATCAATTTCCAAAACCGCAGTGTCGATGTCCGCGTCGGATTGGGCGCGTTCGAGGAGCTGTCGCGCATGTTTGCCTCGGCTGTGGGCAAACCCAAGCGGGCGATGGTGGTTTGGAACAGCGCCACATCCGAGCGTTTTGGCGAGGTTGTCGAGCATGCGCTGGTCGACGCCGGTTTTGCCGTGTCGCCGCTTGTCCTCGAGGTTTCGCCTGCCGGTGCTACGCTGGCCGATGCCGATACCGTTTTTGGCGCCCTGTCGGCTAACGGCATTACCTGCGACGATCTCGTTGTCGCTGTCGGCGACACGGCGACCTGCTCGGTCGTTTGCTGGTGTGCCAATCAGTGGTGCGGTCGCACCGAGTGCGCCTTGCTGCCGACGACGTTCGACGCCATGCTCACGGTCGCGACGACTATGAAGCCACTCGTCGCCTCGTCGGCGAATGCGCTTCCCGCTATCGCGTTCCGTCCCGAACCGGGCTTGGTCGTGTGTGACCTCGACCTTGTTCGTGAGGCGGACCCCGAGGACCTCAAGCTCGGCTTTGTGGTGCTTGTTGGCACCATGCTTTCGAGCAGTAAGTCCCGCTGGAATCAGTTTACTGAGACCGTCCCCGAGATTCTCGCGGGCGAGGAGGTCGCGCTCGTCAATGCCGTTCAATGGTCTCAGACTGCCCGTAAGGACGTACTGATGGCCACGAACCCGAGCGCTCGCCATGCGCTCGATTTTGGCAAGACGGGGGAGCGTACCCTGCGCGCCTGCTTGGGCGATGCCGCCTCGCAGGTCCCTGCCTATCAGCTGTTATCCGAGGGCATGCGCTTTGAGGCGCGCCTAGCACATGATGCCTGCGACTTTGATATCGATTACGTCTTTGAGGTCGATGACTGCCTGGAGGACTTTGGCATCGAGGAACTTGCCTTCGATCTGGAGCCTGCCGCATATATCGAGGAGTTCCGCAGGCAGCAGTTTGTCCGCTCGAACCGCAGTATGTTGCCGCTGCCCGCGGCACTCGGCGCTATTCGTCTAACGTGCGTTGAGGACGAGGTTCTTGAGCGCCATGCTCACGCCTACTTGGCTTCTCGCAAAGAACTTCTCTAAGTTTTATTGACATCCATCGTCTTTCGTATCATGTTGAGGGGCGGGTTTCCAATCGGTTGCGGATCGCATGCGATTCCGTCGTTCGGTTGAGCCCCGTCCCGTCTTTATAGAGACAACAAGAAAGGAATCTGCATGTCTGAGTTTGCTGCCGGTCCTGCCGGTCGTATCGAGCGTGTCCGTGCCCTGATGGCCGAGCGTGGCTACGACGCCATCGTGGTGCGCGACGAGGCCAACCTTCGTTGGCTTACGGGCGTGAAGGGCGTTTTCGATTACACCTTTGAATTCCCGCACGCGGCGTTTATTACGGCCGACCAGTGCCTGTTCCATACCGACTCGCGCTACCTCAACAGCTTTGAGGAGAACACGCCCGCCGGCAGCCCCTGGGTTTACGACATGGACGAGGGTACCATCCCCGGCTGGGTCGCCGGCAAGATTGCGGCTAACAAGTGCCGTGTCTGTGCTGTCGAGGACGATATGCAGATTAACTTCTACCAAGGTATTCAGCGCGGCCTGGAGGACTGTTCCGTCGCCTGCATCCTACCGCTGATGCACGACGACATCCGCAAGATGCGCGCCATCAAGGATGCCGAGGAGATTGAGCTTATGCGCCATGCGCAGTCGATCACCGATGCCGCTTTCCAGCATATGCTCGGCTTTATTAAGCCCGGTATGACCGAGAAGCAGGTTCGCAACGAGCTCGAGAACTTTATGTTCGCCAACGGTGCCGACAGCCTTGCCTTCGGCTCCATCGTGGCGAGCGGTCCCAACACCGCCAACCCGCATGCCGTGCCGAGCGATCGCGTAATCGAGAAGGGCGATTTCGTTCTCATGGATTACGGCGCGGGCTACTGCGATTACCGCTCCGACATGACGCGCACCGTCGTGATGGGCGAGCCCACGCAGGAGCAGCTCGACCTGTACGCGCTCGTGCGCCGCACGCACGAGGAGTGCGTCGCCGCCATCCATCCGGGCGTTGAGGGTAACGACATCTTCAAGCTTTCCAAGAAGATCATCGGCGATGCCGGCTATGGCGATTACTACAATCATGGCCTGGGCCACGGCGTCGGTATCGACATCCACGAGCTGCCCAACTTCAACCGCAGCAAGAACACCATCGCGATCGGCTCGGTTGTCACCATGGAGCCCGGCGTTTACCTGCCCGGCGTGGGCGGCGTGCGCCTGGAGGACTACGGCGTCGTCACCGAGAACGGCTACGAGCCCTTCACCAAGACCCCGCACGACCTGCACGTCATCGATTGCTAGCCCATTTCGATAGATTTTTGGGGCGGGGCGTCCGAATCGATTCGGACGCCCCGCGTTGTCGTTTTTTGCGCTTGCCGCAGGCGCCGTCTGCAAGTGTATAATTTCTGTCGTATGTAATTTGGACGCTTGTGCGTTCTGCCCATAACAAGAAAGGTCACTATGCCTACCATTTCTACCGCCGACTTCAAGAACGGCCTCGGTCTTCGCATTAAGGACAAGGTCTACACCATCGTCGAGTTCCAGCATGTCAAGCCGGGCAAGGGCGGCGCGTTTGTGCGCTACAAGACCCGCGACATCAAGAGCGGCCGCGTCGTCGAGAACACCTGCAACGCCGGCACCAAGTTCGAGAGCGTCATGCTCACCACCCGTGAGTTCCAGTACCTCTACAACGATGGCACCGACTACATCTTCATGGACAACGAGTCCTATGAGCAGGTTCCCGTTCCCGAGGACATGGTGGGCGAGAACTCCAAGTGGCTGCGCGAGAACGACATCTGCCAGCTGCTCTTCGCTGACGATGAGCTCATGGGCGTGACCCCGCCGATGTTCATCGAGACCACCATCGTCCAGACCGACCCGGGCTTCAAGGGCGACACCGTCCAGGGTTCCACCAAGCCGGCCACGATCGACACCGGCGCTGTCATCCAGGTCCCCATGTACCTCAACGAGGGCGAGGTCATCAAGGTTGACACCCGCGACGGCAAGTTCGTCTCCCGCGTCTAGCAACCAACTCTTCTAGGAGGACTCATGCCCCAGGAAATCAAGATTGACGGCATCGGCATTTCGCCCGATGTTCTGACCGCCATCGTCTCGCGCGCCGTGTCCGATGTCGAGGGCATCGCCTCCGTTGGCGTCAAGGACCTTGCCACTAATCTTGTCTCCATGATGCTCTCGTCCAAGGCCCCGGCTTCCGAGCCGGCTGTCGAGGCCGAGGTCGTTGGCGACAAGCTCGCACTCACCGTGCGTGTCGTGGTGTTCTTTGGCTATCCGTTCAAGAAACTCGCCGAGGCCGTTCGCGCTGCCGTGGTCGCTGCCATCGATGCCCAGGTTGGCGTTGAGGTTGAGCGTGTTGACGTTTGCATCGACGGCCTCGTTTTCCCCAAGGAGTAACCTTTGAGCCTTAAGGTTTATCGCGGGCGTACGCTTGCCCGCAGTCAGGCGCTGCAGCTGCTGTTCCAGGCCGAGGCCACGGACAGCCCGCTCGAGCGCGTCCTCGAGGGTGATTTCCTGATCTCGAAGGGTCCCCTCGACCCCTATGCGCTGGAGCTGTGCCGCGGTGCCTACGAGCATATCGACCGCATCGACTGCGCTCTGCGCTCCGTTGCCAAGAACTGGGATCTTATGCGCATGCCCGGTGCCGACCGCAATCTGCTGCGTATCGCCGTTTACGAGATGCGTTTCCTCACCGACGAGGAGGTCTCGGACGCCATCGTGATCAACGAGGCCGTCGAGCTTGCCAAGGCCTATGGCACCGACCAGTCCGCGTCGTTCGTCAACGGCGTGCTGGGCAAGATCGCTCGCAGCGAGGAGCTGCCGGGCGAGGACCTATACCAGGAGCTGCTGGCCGAGGATCGCGCTCGCGAGGAGGCACAGGCTGCCGAGGCTGCCGCTAAGGTTGCGGTTGCCCAGGCTGAGGCTGGTGTGTTGGCCGAGGATGCGGACGCTGCTGAGGCCGTCGAGGCCGACTCCGTCGAGGAGTAGCCATGCCAGAGGGTTCTGTCCGTAACTTTGATGAGATTTCGGACCGTCTGGATCAGATCATCGCTACCGTTCGCTCCAAGGATACCTCCTTGGAGCGTTCGCTCGATTTGTTTGACGAAGCGATTGAGCTGGGCTCCCGCGCGGTCGATATGGTCGACAAGTTTGAGTTGACGCCGCGTGAGGCCGACAAGCTCGAGCAGGAATACGATGAGGATGCGGCAAACGAATCCCAGGATAGCTAGGCCGCATCTCCGGATACGAATGGTTGATGGCATTCATGAAACGCGTGCGTCTTGATGACGAACTGATTTCACAGGGCATCTGCGCCGATCGCGCGGATGCCCTTCGCACTCTTATGGCCGGCTTGGTCTCGAGTGGCGGTGAGCGCTTGACTTCGCCGGGCCTTAAGGTGATCCCGGGGCTGCCGCTGCATGTGAAGGGGCGCATTCCCTATGTTGGCCGCGGCGGTCTTAAGCTCGAAGGCGCGCTTGATGCGTTTGGCATCAATCCGACGGGCCTTGCCTGTCTGGATGTGGGCTGCTCTACCGGCGGCTTTACCGATTGTCTGCTCAAGCGCGGAGCTGCGACCGTTGTCTCGGTGGACGTGGGTCGCGCCCAGTTCGATTGGTCGTTGCGCCAGGACGATCGCGTGACGCTGCATGAGCGCACAAACGTGACGCAGCTGCCTGAGCTTGGCTATGCCGGCACTATCGACCTGGCTGTGTGTGATGTCTCGTTTACCAGCATCGCGAACATTATCGATGCGGTACTGGCGTGCCTAGCGCCTACGGGTGCATTCTGCACGCTCGTAAAGCCGCAGTTTGAGGCTCCGGCGGCGCTGGTGGGCGAGGGCGGCATTGTGACCGATCCCGCCGTGCGCCGCGATACACTCGTGGCGGCGGTTGAACTCTTTGCTGCCAAGGGCCTGTTCCCGGTCGATGTGTGCGTGTCGCCCATTCATGGTGCCAAGGGCAACGTTGAGTTTTTCCTGTACGGCACGAGATTTGACCCCGGCGATCGCTCGCAAGACGAGCTGCAATCCCAGGTATCGGTTTTGAGCGAGAAAGCTGCAACGCTATGAAGGTCTTTCTGGTTCCCAATTACTACAAGCAAGAGGCGGTCGAGAGCGGCCTGATGCTCGAGCTTTGGCTGACTCGCCAGGGCTATGAGGTCGCATGGGCTGCCGACCAGCGATCCAAGATTCAGAGCACGCCTGATATTGACGGCTCCGATCTGGTCATTACGCTCGGCGGCGACGGTACGTTGCTGCGCGCTGCCCGCATCCTCAACCATCGTGAGATTCCTATCCTCGGTCTTTCCTATGGTCACCTGGGCTTTCTAACTGCTGCGAGCCCCGAGGAGCGCGACATCCTGCAGGTCGTGAGCGACGCCCTGTCCGGTGAGCTGCACGTGAGCCGTCGCGCCACCATCGCCGCGGATATCGTGTCCGTGCGCGAAGACGGTACGAAGGATGTCGTGCGCACCTTCGCCCTCAACGACATGGCGCTTACCCGCGGTCCGCTGTCCGATATGGTCGAGTTCGACATCACCGGGCCACCATATCGATCGCTTGCGCGGCGATGGTGTGGTCGTGTCCACGGCAACCGGCTCCACGGGCTATGCCCTCAGTGCCGGCGGTCCTATCGTGAGTCCGGATTACACGGGCATGGTCTGCGTACCCATTGCGCCGCACACCATTCAGGCTCGTGCCTTTTTGACCTCGCCGAGTGATGTCGTCGAAATCTTTATGTCCGATGATCGCCCGAGCGTTCCGGCGATCGCTATCGATGGACAGTTTATTACCTGCGATGGCACCGTTGAGAGCGTGGCGGTGCGCCGCGGGCCCGGAGATGTGTTGCTGCTGGATTACGGCCCCGAGAGCTTCTATAACTCGGTGAGCCGCGTATTCTACGGAGTCCGTCATGATCGATGAGCTGCAGGTTTATAACATTGCACTCATTCGCGAGGCGACGCTGGTGCCGAGTGCCGGCCTGACTGTCCTGACTGGCGAGACTGGCGCCGGCAAGACCGCGCTGCTCTCGGCCCTCAAGCTAATTTTGGGCGAGCGTGCGGATTCGTCGACGGTGCGCGAGGGCGAGGCACTGGCGAGCGTCGAGGCGCGACT
>CALLST010000164.1:0-9689 GCA_938011875.1 uncultured Collinsella sp.
TACCATGGTCATCGGTGCCGTGGGCGCAACTTGGGTCTCCATCACCTGCAGCCCCAACCTGGTGCTGCCCGGCGGCGGTAAGTTCCAGGACACGCTCGACGGCATCTATCCGCACCTGCTGCCGATGATCTTCATCATCTTCTGCTGGTACATGATGACCAAGAAGAAGGTCAACCCCATAGTCATGATGCTGATCCTCGTTGTGATCGCATTCGTGGGCGTTGTTATTGGTTTCTTCGACCCGGCGCTGAGCTACTAGTCATCATCCTTTGACCCCCTGTAAGGCCGTGCGGCCTCAACCGCACGGCCTTCTGATTTTACGCCGCCCTTCAAGGGCAATATGGCCAGCGACCTCCATCGCCTATACGACACCCGCTATATTGCTCCTGAAAGATGACGTATTCGATAAACGATGCACTTGCGCATAATGCACGCTTTGCACGAGGAGGACCATATGCACGAGAAACATGGACACGACCTTTCGCGCGACGACTTGATCCGCGAGGCAAAGATGCAGACCGATGCTATTCAGCGGCTCAACGTTTGGCTGCGCCTGGGCTATTCGCTCGTGGCGATTGGCTTTTTGATGGGGATGTGGGGTATGCAGGGAGGCCCCGGCTGGGGTGTCCCCGTGGGCATCGTGTGCCTAGTGGTGGGCACTCCGCTTTCGATCGTGCTTAAGGTTGGCACGACCAACGCCAAAAAGAATGTCGAGCGCATGCTCGAGGCCGCGGGTATCGACGTTGAGGAGCTTATGCGACGCAAGAAGGACGAGCAATAGACTTCCGCGTTGGGGTATCATAAATAATTGTTGCGAATGTTAACTAATGTACGGCAAATGACGGTATTATGGCCCTTCTAGAGTTGCAAAGGACAATATCCCCAGTGGATTACGATGACGTCGCTCGAAAACTGATCGTGTACTCACGTTCCCTTGCCAAGGGATCCTTGAGTGCTGCCGGCGGCGCCAGTGTGGGCGAGGCACCGGTTTTACAGTATCTAACGGGTATTGACGGTGACGTCATTCCCTCCGAGATTGCCAAGAAGCTGAAATTCTCCCGTGCGCGCATGTCGCATATCTTGGATTCACTCGAGAGCAAGGGTTACGTTCAGCGCAGGACCGATCCAAACGATCGTCGGCGTGTGCTGGTGAGCATCACCGAGGAAGGCCGTGATTTCGCGGCGAAAAAAAATGCCGAGAGTGTGGCATCGCTCTCGAAACAACTCTCAGCGCTCGGCGAGCACGATGCCCAGGAGCTCGTGCGCATTCTGAATAAAGCCTATAGCCTTACCTATGATGCCGACGACTACCTGGACAATCTATAAGGATAAAGGCAGACATTTAGGTGCATCTTGAAATGCACCCGGGACAGTTGCGACCATTGACTACCGTCAGCATCTCATTCCAAACCAAATCAGCCAACGTACGTCATGGCAATCCCCGGTAGGTCCCCGGGTGCCCCGCGGCGGGCTGGGTTTATTGTCTGAGCGACTTTGCGAAGCAAGGGGAGCGAAGATAAAAACCCAGCCCGCCGCGGGGCACCCGGGGACCGCAGGGACGGGAGCAGCTATACTACTCTCAGTAGTTAAGGGTCGCGGATCCGCCGCGTCGCCGCTCTCAACAGGAGGTCTTTGTTTATGGCAGATCAAAAGCCGGTCGTCGGGATCATCATGGGCTCCAAGTCCGATCTGGGCGTTATGGAAGGCTGCACCGCCGAGCTCGAGGCGCTTGGTGTGCCCTATGAGCTCGTCATTGCGAGCGCACACCGCACGCCGGCGAAGGTCCACGAGTGGGCCTCGACTGCTGCCGATCGCGGTATCAAAGTGATTATCGCCGCCGCCGGCAAGGCCGCTCACCTGGGTGGTGTCGTGGCTGCCTTTACGCCGCTGCCGGTCATCGGCGTGCCTATGAAGACGAGTGACCTGGGCGGCATGGATTCGCTGCTGTCGATGGTGCAGATGCCTTCGGGCGTGCCCGTGGCCTGCGTTGCCATCAACGGCGCCAAGAACGCCGCCATCTACGCCACGCAGATTCTGGGCGCTTGCGACCCCGAGTACCGCAAGGTTATCGAGAAGATGAAGCAGGAGATGGCCGACGCCTAGGCGTTCCGCCGTTTCACCGCAGTATAAGGAGAGCCATGTCCGACTATCAGGGAAAACGATTCAAGGCTTCTCAGATTCCCGATCCGTCGAAGCCGGGTGCTGCCCATGCGGCACAGCAGGGTCGGACATCCTCTCCTCAGCAGCCGCGCGCGCCGCGTCCCGTAACGCCGATGTCCCATCATCGCCAGGATACGCCAGCTGCATATCGCCCTTCGTCGTATGATACGGCCAAGAAAGAATCGCGTTCTACGAAACAGTCGGGCGCTGCTCCGTCGAGCTATACCGAGCCGCCGCGCAAAAAGCGCCGCTCCGTTATCCCCATCTTGCTCATCATTATCGGCATCGGTCTAATCGTTGCCGCTGCCGCCATCTTTATCAATGCTCAGATTGGCTATAAGCAGGCAAGCGATTCGTACCAGAAAATCGAGAAGCAATATGTAAGCGATCAGGACGCCAGCGGCGTGCCGATTATCGACTTCGATGCGCTTGCTCAGACAAACCCCGAGATTGTGGGTTGGATTTATGTGCCGGGAACCAACATCAACTATCCCGTGGTGCAGACCAACAACAACTCCAAATACCTCAACACGCTGTTTGACGGTACGGCCAATGCATCTGGGGCCATTTTCCTGGATAGCGATGACACCGCGCCGGGAATGGTTGATCAGCAAACCACGATCTACGGACACCACATGAACGACGGATCGATGTTCAATGTGATCTCGGACACGACCGATCAGGCGACGTTCGACAGCATAGAGTACGTGTATTACATCACGCGCGACGCCACCTATAAACTGCGACCACTGGCGACCAAAGTTGTCGAGGACACGTATGCCAAGGCGCGCACGCCCAATTTTGAGGGCGATGACGGGCTCAAGAACTACCTGTCCGAGATGCTCGACGGTGCCTCTGCCGTGGCGAGCGATGCCACCGATCGTGCCGCTTCGGCAACCAAGGTCGTGACGCTTGTGACCTGTCGTTCGTTATCGCTGAGCAACACGCGTGCTGTCATGGTGCTCACGCCGGTCGAGGAATAGATTATGGGCTACTCAATGACGGTGAAAGGAGAAATGATGCTTGAGAACGGCAAATCGATGCCTTCGGTTGATGCTTGGCTGCGCGAAGCCAAGGCCGATGTTTCGGCGGCTGATTGTGGGATGTACCTGACACACAACGGCGTGGTGCGCGCGACGCCCAAGGCCGAAGTGCGCGGAGTCGAGACCGATGGCGTGGCGCCAGGCCACAAGGTGGGCGGCATGGTGTTTGGCTTCGATGCCGAAAAGGTGCAGGCCGCTATCGAGGCGACGCGCACGATGCCGGGTATCGGCTATGTGCGCGTGTGGCTGGCGAGCGGCGAGCTTACCGTGGGCGACGACATCATGCTCGTGCTCATTGGCGGAGACATTCGCCCGCATGTGGTCGATGCGCTGCAGTCGCTCGTCGGCACCATCAAGAACGAGTGCGTGAGCGAGGTCGAGCGCGAGGCGTAAGGCCTCGTCGGCAATCCGAGTCTGTCTATAGCGAAAGCCCGCCGGCAGTTCATGTAGATCTGCCAGCGGGCTTTGATGTGTTGGAGCTATTTTGCTCTGGCGTTTGCTACACGCGTGTGGCGTCCTTGGGGCTCATGGTCATACTCTGAAAACGGTTCTCCATATATTCGTTATCGAAATGCTTGTCATAGAACTGTGCGACGGGAATATTTCGAACGGTTCCGTTGACGCGCTGATACCAATAGTCGAGCGATTGCAACGTCATGACGCCGTCGATCAACATGACGGCGGTCAGGATGACGGTAGCAGAGTAGCGGCGTTTCCATGGAATCATATTGATGAGCTTAAGCAGGCGCGGCAGCAAGACCTTGATCCAGATGAGGCCACCCAGGCCCCACATGCAGGCAAACGGCGTGCATGTGCGTCCCCCGGTCAATACCGCGATGGGATCGGGCATGCCGAATAGCCTAATGTGTGAATAGCTCCACGACACCACGCCAAATGAGGTCTGCATAAACCAGCCTACAAACACCTCGAAAGCGCCGCCGATCAGGGCACTTACCAGGAAAATGATCAGAGGATTCTTTTTATAGAAGCGGTTGAGCGCCATGGTCATGAGCACCGCGCCAAATCCGTAGATGGGGCTAAAGGGGCCAAATAGCATACCGGCACGGTCCTGATAGACGCCGGGATCGACGACGACCATATGCCAGACTTCCTCGAGAATGAGACCTAACACGCTGCAGACGAAGAATACCCAGAACAGGTTGAAGTAGTTGAGCTTGATGTAGCCCTCGCCGGTTTCGTCGCGGCCGAGCATCCCCTCGGCGGCGGCATCGCGGTCGAGCATCTCTTGCAGACGGCGCTGCAGTTCGCGCTCCTGGCGTAGCGTGGGGTCGACGGTGGCCGACAGCGCAATGAGGATGACAAGCTGGACGGCGGGGCGCAGCAGGAAGGGTCCGATGCCCTGGAGCATCACGTCAACTAAAAGCTCCACGACGGTAAATGCGATGAGGACGTAAGACAGGCGGGCGGCATTGCGCCGCTGGTCCTTGATGAGGTCCAGGCCAAAGACGATCAAGATGATCGCGCTTGCCGCCGAGAGCATAATGCCGGCGACGATAAGGCCAACCGCGACCAGGGTGTTATCACCGAGCTTAGCGGCGACGTTGCCGTTAATGAGTGCGGTGATGACCTGCCACATAAAGACGGCGACTGACGGGAGCGTGCCCACGCCAGATAGGGTGCACAGGACTGCGTAGACCTTGATGATAAGGGGGATCTTCTTGGCCTCCGTGGTGCTGGGGACACTGGGGTCGAGTTGATTTCGATCCATACGCTACCTTTCTCGTCTTGTAGTAGCCTACAAGGATACGCCGACGACCAGCTAAAAGACAGGACGAACGTCCCAATTGCAACAATGTAGCCCCTAGCGCGGGCGAGACACGGCGCACGGGAAGTCTTCGAGGCCGTTGCCCCTGAGAGTGGACTACCCAATAAAATGTTTGGTCGCAAAACGGATAATAAGCTCGGTGGGCTTTTAAAAAGCGCTGCTCATGCGCGGGGGAGCGCGTCGCGCCGTGCGTATAATAAGGCGGGTAACGCCAAAATACGAGGCTCTGAGGGGATGCCATGTCTCAAGAAACCATCCGCGCGGCCGAGCGTGCCGCGGGACAGGTGAACGCCATGTCGACGTATGATCCGGACTCTGACCAGCTGCATGAGGAATGCGGCGTTTTTGGTGTCTGGGCGCCCGATCGCGACGTGGCTCGACTGACGTACTTTGGCCTGCGTGCACTGCAGCATCGCGGCCAAGAATCGGCGGGAATCGCCGTTGGTGACGGCGGTACGGTTATGGTCCGCAAGGATCTGGGCCTGCTCGACCGCGTGTTCTCCAATGCCGACTTGTCGACGCTCTCCGGTCAGCTGGCCGTGGGTCATGTGCGCTACGGCACCGCCGGCGCCAAGAGCTGGGAAGCCTCTCAGCCGCACCTCTCTACCATCAATAGCGTCATTATCGCGCTCGCGCACAACGGCACCCTCGTCAACACCGACGAGCTGCGTCGCCAGCTGATCGAGCTGGGCGTACCGTTCCTCTCCAACTCGGATTCCGAGGTCGCGACCAAACTCATCGGCTACTTTACTCAGCGTACTGGCCATCTGCGCGAGGGCATTCGCAAGACCATGGAGCTCGTGCGCGGCGGCTACGCCATGACGCTCATCAACGAGCAGGCGCTCTACGCATTCCGCGATCCGCACGGCATTCGCCCGCTCGTGCTGGGCAAGCTGGTGGATGAGGGCCTGGACCAGGCCGATGCCGCATCCGTTTCGCAGCTGCCGTCGCAGGACGGCGCCGCGACGGTCGACGCCACCACCCATGTCACCCGCGCCGGCGGCTGGGTCGTTGCTTCCGAGACGTGCGCGCTCGACATTGTGGGCGCCGAGTATGTTCGTGACGTCCGTCCCGGCGAGATCTTGCGCATCAGCGCCGAGGGCCTGGTATCCGAGCAGGGCGTGCCTGCAGCCGAAGAGCCCGCCAACTGCATCTTTGAGCAGGTCTACTTTGCCCGCCCCGACTCCATCATGAACGGCAAGAGCGTCTATGCCTGCCGTTACGACATGGGTCGTCAGCTGGCACACGAGGAGCCCGTCGAGGCCGACCTGGTCATCGGCGTGCCCGACTCCGGCCTGCCGCCCGCGGAGGGGTATTCGCACGAGAGCGGTATTCCCTTTGGCGAGGGCCTCATCAAGAACCGCTACGTGGGCCGTACGTTTATCGAGCCCACGCAGGAGCTGCGCGCCATGGGCGTGCGCATGAAACTCAACCCGCTGCGCGACAACATCGAGGGCAAGCGCCTGGTCGTCATCGACGACTCCATCGTGCGCGGCACCACCATGGTGCAGCTCGTCAAGATGCTGCGCAATGCCGGCGCCAAGGAGATTCATATCCGCATCAACTCGCCCGAGGTCATCTGGCCGTGTTTCTACGGTATCGATACCGACGTGCAGTCGCAGCTTATCAGCGCCAACAAGACGGTCGACGAGATTTGCGAGTATATCGGCGCCGATTCGCTGGCCTTCCTTTCGGTCGAGGGCCTGCTGAAGGTCATGCCCAAGGGCGGCTACTGCGATGCGTGCTTTACCGGCCGCTACCCCGTGGCGATTCCCGAGAGCTTTGGCCGCGACAAGTTCATGGAGGGCTTTAAGCCCCGCAACCTGGACAAGCCGCTGCACTTTGACGACGACGCCGTGGTCGAGAAATACGACGACCGCAGCTGGGAAGAGGAGCACGGCGAGGCCTAAAACCTGCCATGTAGGGACAGGTTTATTTTGGTAGGTTTTACCTGCTGTTTTGTTGATCGAGCGGAGCGCGCTGTTATGGCGCGCGCCGAAATGAACGCAACTATGAGCACCGTTTGGCGCCCGCGCGGCGGACGGTAGTGGGAGAGGAAGGCTCAGATGAGCGACAGCAAGCATGTGACGTATGAGGATGCCGGCGTCGATACCGCCGAGGGCGGCCGCGCCGTCGACGCGATTAAGCAGATGGTCAAGGACACCAATCGCCCCGAGGTTATCGGCGGCATCGGCGGCTTCGGTGGCCTGTTCTCGGCCGCCGCGCTTAAGGATATGGAAGACCCGATTCTGATTAGCGGTACCGACGGCGTGGGCACCAAGCTCGTGCTCGCCCAGATCATGGATCGCCACGAGACGGTGGGCCAGGACCTGGTCGCTATGTGCGTCAACGACATTCTGGCTTCGGGCGCCGAGCCGCTGTTCTTCCTGGACTACGTTGCCATCGGTCACATCGAGGCCGAGCACATGGCAAAGATCATCAAGGGTGTGGCCGACGGCTGCAAGCTCGCGGGCTGCGCGCTCGTGGGCGGCGAGATGGCCGAGCACCCCGGCGTCATGGCTCCTGCCGACTACGACCTTGCCGGATTTACCGTGGGCGTCGTCGACCGTCCCAAGATGCTCGACCCCGCAAACGTCCGCCCCGGCGACGTGATTCTGGGCCTGCCTTCCACTGGCGTGCACTCCAACGGCTACTCGCTCGTGCGTAAGGTCATCGGCGTCGACGGCATTAAGCCGGGCACGCCCGAGGCCGCCGCTAAGGCCGAGGAGCTGAACCGCCCGCTCGAGGAGCTCGGCGGCGCTTCGCTGGCCGACGCTCTGCTGGCCCCCACGCGCATCTATGTCAAGCCGATTCTGGAGCTGCTGCGCGGCGGCGCCAACGTGCACGCCATCGCCCACATCACCGGCGGCGGTATCACCGAGAACCTCAACCGCGCGCTTGCCGACGACGTCGACGCCGTGGTCACCCGCAACGGCGCCGAGATGGGCTGGGACGTTCCGCCCGTCATCACCTATGTGTCGCGTCAGGCCGAGCTCGCGCCCAACGAGGCATGCAAGACCTTCAACATGGGCGTTGGCCTGTGCCTGATCGTCGCCCCCGAGGACGAGGCCGCGGTGACCGAGGCTCTGGTCGCGCTGGGCGAGAAGCCGTTCCGCGTGGGCGAGTGCGTTGAGGGTTCCGGTAAGGTCGTGTACTCCGATGAGCGCTAACGAGCAGATGGCTGCCGTCGAGGGCCTGGGTTTTGTGCCCCACACTCGTCCGACCGGCACTGATACGGCCGAGCCGCTCAAGATCGGTGTGCTCATCAGCGGTTCGGGTACCAACCTGCAGGCGCTGATCGATCTGATCGCCGCCGGCAAGCTCAACGCTTCGATTGAGCTTGTGGTGTCGAGCCGTCCTTCGGCTAAGGGTTTGCAGCGCGCTGAGCGCGCGGGCATCCAGACGCTCACGCTGTCCAAGGATGTCTATGCCGACCCTATTGCCGCCGACGAGATCATCGCGCACGAGCTGCTCGAGCGCGGCTGCGAGTATGTGGTCATGGCCGGCTACATGCGCATGGTGCACACGCCCCTGTTGGCGGCGTTTCCCAACCGCGTGGTCAACTTGCATCCGGCGCTGCTGCCGAGCTTTACCGGTGCCCACGCGATCGACGATGCGTTTGCTCGCGGCGTCAAGGTGACTGGCGTGACCGTGCACTTTGCCAACGAGATCTACGACAACGGCCCCATCATTGCCCAGCGTGCGCTGGCTGTTGAGGAGGGCTGGGGTGTCGATACGCTCGAGGAGCACATCCACGCGATTGAGCACGTGCTGTATCCCGAGGTCGTGCAAATGCTCGCCGACGGCCGCGTCCACGTGCTGGAGAGCGGCAAGGTCGCCGTGGATCCTGTGAAATAATTACCCGCTTGTAAAGGCGGTTAGGCATATCGAAGACGCCTAACCGCCTTTTTTATTGCGCTTTATGCTGCTTGATTTAGCTGGAATTGAATAGGCCGCTCTTCTTGCCTGTCAATTACAGTAGTCGACTTTCATGTGGAATGCCGAGCTTCCGGCATGAGATTATCTGGGAAAACGACCAGAAAACTTGGCATTCGGCTTCAAATTGCGCATAATTCTATTTATCATCTATTTAACATTTTGTTATCAAAAATGAGCGCAAGGAGGCTGGCTCAATGGGTGAAGCAGATGGCATGGAGCTGATTTATTCACTCGTCGGTTATCCTGATGAAACCGAGTGGCTTGAATTTAAAGAAGGCAATAGCGATCCCGTTAGAACGGGGCGTGACATCTCGGCGCTTGCCAATGCTGCCGCTTACTGCGGCCGCGCATATGCCTATAAGATCTGGGGCGTGAGCGACGGTACGCATGAGCTTGTGGGCACCCAGTTCAACCCATATCACGCAAAGGGTAAGGGAAACCAAGAGCTTTTGATGTGGCTCAAGCTTGCGCTCTCAAACAATGCGAATTACGAGTTTGCGGTTATTGATCATGAGACAAAGCACTTTGTGGTGTTGAAAGTGCACGCCGCGAGCGCTCAGCCGGTCTATTTTGATAAGACAGCCTACATTCGAGAGGGCTCTTCGACGGCAGAACTGGTTCCCGGTAGTGCACGAGAGGCGGAGCTGTGGCGTCGCTTACAGTCAGGGAACGCGGAGCTCGCTGTAGTTGAGAGAGATCTGACATCTCGAGAGGTCGCCGAAATACTAGATGTTGATGCATATTTTGAGTTGTGCAGATTG
>CALLST010000165.1:0-13282 GCA_938011875.1 uncultured Collinsella sp.
CCAACTTTCTCGACACTACCTGCTCGGACAGTCCTGCTCGCACGGAGAGCACATTAAGTGCTCTCCGGCTCGTGCGGAACTCGCGATCGACTTCGCATGCCGCCGGGCAGCCGGGGCCGACGCGGGGTTCAAAG
This sequence comes from uncultured Collinsella sp., assembly GCA_938011875.1. Classification (GTDB taxonomy): domain Bacteria; phylum Actinomycetota; class Coriobacteriia; order Coriobacteriales; family Coriobacteriaceae; genus Collinsella. Next base: position 135 of record CALLST010000165.1, read on the forward strand.
GTTTTCAAAAAAGCGGTCGGCGCGCAGTGCGCCGACCGCCGATATATGGGGTCTGATATTTTCTAACAGTTAGGGCCTCTTACTCGTCAAGGAGATCTTCCGGCATGTCGTTGCCGTCGCCTAGATCGACAGGGGTTTCTTCGGGGGCGGAGCCGTTTTCTATGGCTTCGCCTTCGGGCCTCTCTTTGGCGGCCGTCATGCGGGCCACGGCGCAGATGCGGTCGTTGTCGTCGACGGTCATCATCTTGACGCCCTGGGTGGCGCGGCCGGTCTGGCTGATCTCGTCGGTCTTGACGCGAATGACCGTCGCGCCCTCCGTCACGATGAACAGCTCGTGCTGCGGGCCCACCGTCTTCATGGCCGCGAGGTTGCCCTTACGCTCGGTCATTTGGATGGTGTAGACGCCCTGGCCGCCGCGATTCTGCTCCGGGTAGTCCGCGACCGGCGTGCGCTTGCCGTAGCCGCGCTCGGTGATGACGAATAGATCGCCGTTGCCGTTAGTGACTTCCATGCCCAGAACGCTCACGCCGTCCTTCATACCGATACCGCGAACGCCGCTGGTATCGCGGCCGGTGGCGCGCACCTGCTCCTCGGAGAACATGATCGCCTTGCCCGCGGTGGTGGCCAGGATAATCTTGTCGCCCTCGCGCACGCGGCGCACGTTCAGCAGCGCGTCGTCGTCACGCAGGTTGATAGCGATCAGGCCGTCGCGACGGCTGCGGTCATATGCGCTCATCACGGTCTTTTTGACCATGCCGCTCTTGGTGGCAAACATCAGGTACTCGTCGGCCGGGAACTCGCGGCAGCTGATGACGCTCGCGATCTTCTCGCCTTCCTCGAAGGGCAGCAGGTTGACGATCGCGGTACCGCGCGCCTGGCGCGTACCCACCGGCAGCTCGTGCACCTTCAGGCGATAGACCTTGCCCTTGCTCGAGAAGAACAGCACGTACTCGTGCGTGGACGCGATGAACATCTCATCGATAACGTCGTCCTCTTTGAGGTTGACGCCCGACACGCCCTTGCCACCGCGCTTCTGGGCACGGTAGGCAGCCACTGGGATACGCTTAACGTAGCCGGTGTGGGTGATGGTCACGACCATATCCTCGTCGGCGATGAGGTCCTCGACATCCAGGTCCTTCTCAACCTGGCTGATTTCGGTACGGCGCTTGTCGCCAAACTTCTTGGAGATCTCGCGCATCTCTTCCTTGATGACGCCCAGAATCTTCTCCTCGTGCGCCAGCAGGTCCTCGTAGTAGGCGATGGCGCGGCGCAGGCCGTCCAGCTCTTCCTGAATCTTGTCGCGCTCCAGGCCGGTCAGGCGGCGCAGCTTCATCTCGAGGATGGCCGTGGTCTGCTCGGGCGTAAAGCCAAAGCGCTCGATCAGGCGGCTGCTGGCCTCGGAGTCGGTCTGCGAGGAACGGATGATGCTGATGACCTCGTCAATATGGTCGAGTGCCATCAGGTAGCCCTCGAGGATATGCGCGCGGGCCTGGGCCTTCTTAAGGTCGAAGCGGGTGCGGCGGGTGACGACGTCGACCTGGTGGTCGATGTAGTGCTGCAGCATCTCGCGCAGGCTCAGGCATTTGGGAACGCCGTTGACGAGTGCCAGGTTGTTGGCGCCAAAGGTCGTCTGCAGCGAGGTGTACTTATACAGGTTGTTGAGCACGACCTGCGGAATGACGCCCTTCTTGAGCTCGATGACCAGACGGATGCCCTTCTGGTTGGACTCATCGCGCATATCCGAGATGCCCTCGATGCGCTTGTCGTTGACGAGCTGGGCGATCTTCTCCTGCAGGGTGCCCTTGTTGACCATGTAGGGAATCTCGGTAAAGACCAGGCGGCTGCGGCCGGTCTTGGTGGACTCCACATGTGCCTTGGCACGCACGGTAATGGAGCCGCGGCCGGTCTCGTAGCTCTGCTTAATGCCGGCGCTGCCCATGATGATGGCGCCGGTGGGGAAGTCCGGACCGGGCATGATCTGCATGAGCTCGTCGGCAGTGGCATCGGGATTATCGATCAGGTAGCAGGTGGCCTCGATCGCCTCGGTGAGGTTATGCGGGGCGATGTTGGTGGCCATGCCGACGGCGATGCCCTGGCTGCCGTTGACCAGCAGGTTGGGGAAGCGCGCAGGCAGTGCCACGGGCTCGGCGAGCGATTCGTCGTAGTTGGGCTGCCAGTCGACGGTATCCTTCTGCAAGTCACGCAGCAGTTCCATGGCGGGCTTGGCCAGGCGGCTCTCGGTGTAACGCATGGCCGCCGCGCCGTCGCCATCGATGTTGCCGAAGTTGCCGTGACCGTCGATGAGCGGCGTGCGCATGGAGAACCACTGCGCCAGGCGGACCATGGCCTCGTAGACCGCAGAGTCACCGTGCGGGTGGTACTTACCGATAACTTCGCCGACCGTCCAGGCCGACTTCTTGTGTGGGCGGTTGGGGTAGATGCCGCTCTCGTTCATCGCGTACAGGATGCGGCGGTGCACCGGCTTTAAGCCGTCGCGCACGTCCGGCAGGGCACGCGCTGTGATAACCGACATCGAATACTCGATGAACGACTGCTTCATCTCGCGACCGAACTCCGAAATCTGGAGCTGGCCGCCGTTGATGTCCTCGCCGGCCGAGGCGCCACGATCGACTTCGCCAAAGCTCTCCTCGAGCTCACCGTCGTCGTCCTCTTCCTCATCATCATCGGCATCGGGGTTATAGGCGTCCGGATCGCCGTCCTCGCCCTGCTCAGCACGGGCAAGCAGGCGCTTCAGATCATCGGGCATACCGGCATCGCCGGCCTCGTCCATACCCTCGTTATTGTTGATATCGTCTGCCACGTTACCTCCTCTTAAGCGTCAAGGAATCGTGCATCATGTGCATGCTTCTCGATGTACTCGCGGCGATAGCCGACCTCGGAACCCATCAGCTCGCGCACGGCGCGGTCCGCCACCACGGCGTCCTCGATCGACACGCGCTGCAGAATGCGGGTCTTGGGGTCCATCGTCGTCGAGGCAAGCTGCTTGGGGTCCATCTCGCCCAGGCCCTTGTAGCGCTGGACGGTATAGCCCTTGCGCTTTTTGGTAATCTTGCCGTCCTTGGCCTTGCCGTCCTCGTCGTTGTCGTCGGGGTTCAGGCCCAGACTCTGGATGGTGTCGCGCAGGATCTCGTCTTCGGGCTGGCGGCCGTTGGGATACACGTAGTGGATCTTGTTGCGCACCTTAATGCCAAAGATGGGCGGGCAGGCAACATAGACGTAGCCGGCATCGATCAGCGGACGCATGTACTTGTAGAAGAACGTCAGCAGCAGGATGCGGATATGCGCACCGTCGACGTCTGCATCGGTCATGATGATGATCTTGTGGTAGCGCGCCTTGGTGATATCGAAATCGCCGCCGTCGCCGGCACTCGTCGTGACGCCGCAGCCGATCGCGGTAATCAGCGACTGGATGGTGTCACTCGAGAACGCGCGATGGTCACCAACGCGCTCGACGTTCAAAATCTTGCCGCGCAGGGGCAGAATCGCCTGGATGTCTCGGCGACGGCCGTCCTTGGCCGAACCGCCTGCCGAGTCGCCCTCTACGATGAAGAGCTCGGTCAGCTCGGCATCGCGCACCGAGCAGTCGGCGAGCTTACCGGGCAGGGACGCCGTCTCGAGCAGGCTCTTGCGACGGGTCGCCTCGCGCGCCTTGCGGGCGGCATTGCGCGCCTTGCAGGCCTGTTGCGCCTTCTTGACGATCTCGCGAGCGGGCTTGGGATGCTCCTCGAGGTAATCGGCGAGGCCGTCGGTCACGATCTTGAGCGTGAGCGCGCGCATATAGGAGCTGCCGAGCTTGGCCTTGGTCTGGCCCTCAAACTGCGGATCGGGCAGCTTGACCGAGATAACGGCCGAAAGGCCCTCGCGCACATCGTCGCCGGTCAGATTGGCGTCTTTTTCCTTGAGCAGGTTCTGCTTGCGCGCATAGTCGTTGATCACGCGGGTGAGCGCGGTGCGGAAGCCCTCAAGGTGCATGCCGCCCTCGGGAGTGTAGATGTCGTTGGCAAACGACATGACGTTCTCGCCGTAACCGCTATTCCACTGCAGGGAAACCTCGACCTCGCCCATCTTGGCCACAGGTGCGTCCGGGTCCGATTTGCCCTCGATGTAGATAGGCTCCTTAAAGGCCTCGGGGACGTCCTTGCCCTCGTTAAGGAACTTGACGAAGTCGATGATGCCGCCCTCGTAGCAAAACTCCTCCACGTGGGGAGTAGACTCGCGCTCGTCAGTCAGCACGATTTTGAGGTTCTTATTGAGGAACGCCGTCTCCTGCAGACGGTTGTGCAGCGTATCGAAATCGTAGATGCAGGTCTCGAAGATCTCGTCGTCGGGCCAGAAGGTGACGGTGGTACCCGTCGAATCCGAGGTGCCCACGACCTCCATCTTCTTGACGGTCTTGCCGCGCGAGAACTCCATCTCGTAGGTGTTGCCATCGCGACGAACCTGAACGACCACGCGCTTGGACAGTGCGTTGACGACGGAGATGCCTACGCCGTGCAGGCCGCCCGAGACCTTATAGGCCGAATTATCGAACTTACCGCCGGCGTGCAAAATCGTCATGACGACCTCGAGCGTCGGGATCTTTTTAACAGGGTGCTCGTCGACGGGGATACCGCGCCCGTTGTCGACGACCGTGATGGAGTTGTCGGCGTGGACCGTCACCTGGATCTCGGTGCAGAAACCGGCCATGGCCTCGTCGACGGAGTTGTCAACGATCTCCCACACCAGGTGATGCAGACCGCTGGCGCTCGTCGAGCCGATATACATGCCCGGGCGCTTACGAACGGCCTCGAGACCTTCGAGAATCTTAATCTCGCCGCCATCGTAATCGTTTTCGTTTGCCACACGTCCTCCTTCAGTCAAGAAAATGTGTACAGCCTTACTAGTTTATCGTAAAAAAATACCCTCGGGAACGAGGGTATTTGGCTCTACAAGGCCACCAGATGCGATTTAAGGCTCTTTTTTGCTTTGCACGCCCTTGGCCCACTCGGCACTGGCTCTCATGGCATTCTCGAGGGCCTCGCGCAGTTTTTGATCTTCGATGGGCGCCACTTGGCGCTCAATCTCGGTGCGCTCGGCCTCACTTAGGTCGGCGTGCGGGGCCGGCGGGTGCTCGGTCGTCGCCGGGCGCAGGCGCTCCTTGGCGGCGGGCGGCGTGTGACCGGGTGCGGTGGTTTTGAACACCAGGCCGTCCACATGCGCACCGGCGCGCTCCATGCGCGCGCGGATGATCTCACGCAACAGCGTCATTTCCTGCGTCCACGAGGGCGAATCGAGATACACCAGCAGCTCATTGGACTCGGGCAGGTAGCGCAGGCCCGTCACATGCCGCCCCTCGCGCGTGCCCGAGCACACCGCGTTCCACGCGCGATAGACCGCGCGCGACTCCTCGGCGGCCTCCATCTGCGCACGGCGCTTAGGCGTTGCAGCCGCCAGGATGCGCTGGCGCTCTGCGTTCAAAAAGCCACTGAAGGCGACCGTTTCGCTCTCGCGCTCGTAATTAGCACGTCTCACCCATGCTCACCACCTTGGCTCGATCAAGCAGGTCATCGGTAAAATACCCCAGGTTGGTCGTGGTTATGACCGTCTGGATATCATCGCCGATCAGCCGCAGGAAAGCGCCGCGACGCTCGCCGTCGAGCTCGCTCATCACGTCGTCCAAAAGCAGCAGTGGGGCGGTGCCCAGGACATCGCGAGCCACGGCCACCTCCGCCACCTTCCAGGCCAGCACCAACGTTCGCTGCTGGCCTTGGCTGGCAAACGAACGGGCGGAGCGACCCGCCACGGTAAACTCAATCTCATCGCGATGCGGTCCCACCAACGTCACGCCGCGGCGAATTTCCTCGTCGGCGTGCTCATCAAGGGCGGCCAGCATGCGCTCGTACGCCCAGCCCTTCAGCTCTTCGCGATCCCCGACCTGGGGCAAATCCCCCAGCGTGGACGTATAGGTCACGTTGGCAGCCTCACCGGACGCCACTTGCCCGTAGGCAGTACGCACATGGCCCGCCAGCCGGTCGAGCAGGGCCAACCGGTGCACGAGCAGAGCCGCGCCCGCGCGGGCAATCGAATCGTTCCACGCGCCGAGCATCTCGCGGCAGCACCAGGCCTCCTTGAGCAAGGCGTTACGCTGGGTCACGCAGCGACCATAGGTGCTCGCAAGATCGGCATAGCGTGCGCTCAGTTGCATGCCAAAGTCGTCGAGGGCGGCGCGGCGCACACTGGCGCCTCGCTTAACCATGTCCAGATGGTCGGGGCAAAACAGCACGCTCGGCAGAACCCCGCGCACACCGGCGGCAGAGCATCTCTTGCCGTTGCGGCTAAACGAGCGTTTACCGTCCTCCGCGCTCAATCCCATATCAAGCACGCGGCCGTCGCCCTCGAGCCTCAGCTCGACCTTGCACGAGCCCACGCCATCATGGACGAGCTCGGCGGCGGTCGGATGCCTAAACGAGGCGCCGCTCGTCAGCAGCTGCAGCGCCTCTATGAGATTGGTCTTTCCCGCCGCGTTGGGTCCCGCAAGTATCGTCACGCCCTCGTCCAAGGCAAGGCGATAGCTATCGAAGCTGCGGTAATGCGCAACGGAAAGATCACGGGCGAACATGGTCATGGCGCAGCGCTAGATGCGGACCGGCATGACCAGGTACAGGTAGTTGATCTTGTCGTAGGACTTGAAGATGCCCGCCTGCGAGTAGCTCTTGAGCTCCAGCGTGATCTCCTTCTCCTTGGACAGGGCATTGAGGCAGCCGAAGATGTAGTGGTAGTTGAAGGCGATGGTACCCGACTCGCCCTCGGCCTCGACATCGATCGTCTCCTGCGCAAGGTCCTGGTCATTGGAAATGGAGGACAGGCCCATCTGCCCGTTCTCGACATCGATCTCGAACTTGACGGCGGGGTTGGCGCTCGCGATAACGGCCACGCGCTTGAGGGCGGCGTTAAAGGCGGCGACGTCGATCTTGACGCTCGTCACGCACGAATCGGGGATGAGCTGCTTGTAGTTGGGGTACACGCCCTCGATGCGGCGCGACACGTAGGTGGTATTGCCGGCCTCAAAGACGACCTGGGTGTCGGTAGCCCCGATCATGATGGTCGCCTGGCTGGCCATGATGTTCAGTGCGTCGTTAAAGGCGTCGGCCGGAACGTTGAGTTCAAAGGAGCCCTCGAGGGTCGAGGTCTCGACCTGCGTATCGCACACGGCCAAGCGGAAGGAATCGGTCGCCACCAGGCGCACGGTGTTGTTCTCGACTTTCATGTGCACACCGCCCAGGATGGGGCGGGCCTTGTCGGTCGAGGTGACGCGCCATACGCGGCCGACCATTTCGGACAAGATATCGGTCGGCAGTTCCACGGCGCTCTCGATGGCATAGGCCGGAAACTCGGGGAAGTCATTGGCATCGAGCGTGTTCAGGCGGAACGAGCTCTTCTCGCAACCAATCAGCACCTGACGCTCGGACAGCTCAAAGGTGACCGGGGCATCGGGGAGGGTCTTGGTGATATTGGAGAGCATCTTACAGGGGATAACCATCTCGCCCTCTTCTTCGACATGCGCCGCGATGCGATGACGGATCGAGATGGTGTAGTTAGAGGTCTGGAATTCCAAGATGCCGTCTTGCGCCTTAACGAGCACGCCCGACAGGATGGGAAGGGTGGATGCCGAAGCGACACCCTTCATTACGACGCCGATGGCTTGTGTAAGCGAGCTCTGGCTGACGGTGAACTTCATCTTTTAATACCTTTCTATAGATATAAATATCTTAATAATAGTAATAGCACTGACGAAACTGTTGATTACTCCCAAAGACGCAGGTCAGACCCAGAAAGAGAATCGACAGCAACCTGTGTGCAACGGGGGTGGTTTTCCACGTTCAAAACCTGCGCAAAACTTTTCATCACCGCGGGTTGGGTTTTAGACACCTTATGCCCGTGGTTTCGACAAGTTTTCAACAGGTGTCTCTATTTCCCTACGAGCGCAGTGTAATTTTATCGCGCAGCGACTTGAGGTCTTCGGTGACGGTGCGGTCTTCCTGGATCATCTTCTGGACCTTTTTGTAGCTCGTGCTGACGGTCGAGTGGTTGCGGTTGCCAAATTCGGCGCCCACCGCCGTGGTCGTCATCTCGCACATCTCGATGGCCAGGTAGATAGCGATATGGCGTGCTTTGGCGATATTGGCGTTGCGACGCGGGCCGATGAGCTCCTCGTGCGTCACGCCGTACTGCTCTTCAATGACGGACTGAACCGTTTGCACGTTGATCTTTTTGGCCGATGTGTCGAAGTACTGGCTGGCGATGGCGTCGATATCGTCAAAGGTGAGCTCCCCGCCCTCGCGCTCGCGGTCGCCCGCCTCGCCGGCGCAGCGCTCGCAAAAGCTCTCGAGTTCGCGGATGTTGGTGCCCGAGACCTCGGCCATGTGTTTAAAGTGTTCGTCGGTCAGGTGCCCGCCGTCGCCCCCATAGGCCGCCAGCAGCGAGTCGTCGCCTGCCTCGGGAGCGGCGACGATGGTGTTCTCGTAATAGCGCTGCAAGATCTTGTATTTCATCTCGTAGCTGGGCTCTGCGACCAGGCAGAGCATGCCGGCGTTGAAGCGGCTGGTCAGACGCTCATCCATGCTCAGGTCCTTGGGGGCGCGGTCTGCCGCGATGACGACCTTCTTGTTGTTGCGGATGAACTCGTCCATGAGCTGGAAAAAGTAGTCCACGCTCGCGCGCTTGCCGATGATGTTTTGGATGTCATCGATGATGAGCACGTCCACGCCGTGGTACGCCTGCATGATGGGGGCGTTGCTCTTCTTTTGGCGGTCGAACTCGGTCATCAGGTCGTCCAGATATGCCTGGGAGTTGGCATACTTGACCTTGATCTCGGGCGACTTCTCGGCGAGCTCGTTTTTGATGGCAAGCAGCAGGTGCGTCTTGCCCAGGCCCGATTTGCCGTAGATGAACAGCGATGTGCACGTGCCGCGCTCGTCCGCGAGGGCGGCAAACTTGAGTGCCGAGCGATAGGCATGGCTGTTCTCGGGGCCGTAGACAAAGTTCTCAAAGGTGAATTTTGAGTTCGCGGCGAGTGGGGCTCCATCCGTATTCTGCTCGGCCGGCACGGTCGGCGCTGGCATGGGTGAAGCGGGGGCCGCAGCTTGCGTGGATTTAGTCGGCGCTCCGCCCTTCATCTGGTTCATCATGCGACGAAAATCATCGGCCGAGAGCGTGTTCTTGATTGCAATGCCCGAATCCGCGCCCGCCGCTGCGTCGTGAGCGATGGGCATGTGCGTGACGGGTGCATTCGTTGACGTCGCTGCCGCGGTCGGCAACGGTGCCATGGTTTCACGGGAAACATCGCTGTGCTGGTGCTCGATTGTCGGCACGTCGCCTGCGGAGGCCGGCACCGCCGGGGAAGCAGCGGGAGCCGTGGCGGGCGCCGTCGCGGCAGCGGATTCCGTCGCGGCGCCTTGCGGTGCCACGATGTCGAGCGCGATCGGTGCAAAGGCGATTTCTTCCAGATAGGCCTCAATAGTCGGCTGATGCTTTTTGAGCTGCGCGATGGCAAAGCGCGAGGGGGCCTCGATCGTGAGCGTATCTTCGGTCAGGCTTATGGCGCGCGATTGCCCCAGCATGTTGATGAGGCGTGCATCTTGGCCGTCGCGCTGGCAAAAGGCGATGGCATCCCCCAGGATGATGCTTGCTTCCTCGTCCACTGTCTCTCCCGTTCTTTAGCTCTGAGCTCGCACGCGAGCGGCGCCGAGTTCGGTCAGATGGTATTTCTGGCCATGCTTGATGACCAAGCCGGCCTGCGCCAAGTCATTGAGCGTGCGTGACCAAGTGGGGGCCGAGTTTCCAAACGCCCTCGCCAGATCGGTAGCACCGCACGCTTGATTTTGCGCCAGATAGCCCAGCGCGGCGTTGCCGCGATCGCTTACGAACACGTCCGGTTGTGGCTGCGCATACTGATTTGCTGCATTAGGATACATCATTTGAGCTGCTGGTTGTTGAGAACTCTGCATCGGCGGCATTTGCTGTTGAAAACTTTGAGGCCACTGTTGGTAAGGCTGCGGAGTCATCTGCTGGGTCCAAGGGTTGTACTGCTGCTGCGGCATCTGCTGGTACGGCTGCTGATATCCCTGCTGGTACTGCTGCGGGAACTGCTGGCCATACCCCAGTGGCGGCATCTGCTGATATGGATATCCCTGTTGGTACGGCTGATAGCCCATTTGCTGGCCACCCGGCGCCCCCGTCGCCCGCTGCATTGCTGCTGCATCCTGATCAGCCAGCGGCATGGCCTCTGGCATGTTTGGCGGCATCGACATAGATGCCGCCTGGGGTTCTTGTGTAGGAGGCATTCCGGGCTGCTGCATCTGTCCCACGGTGGGCTGCATCTGCTGCGCTGCCATGGGCTGCTGCGCAAAAGCTCCCGGCAGGGGATATGTGGGCTGCTCCGTCTCGGGCCGCACGGCAGCGCCGCGTCCGCCGGCACGCTCGATTTCCTGCACGCGTTTAGGGTTCAGACTTACCGTAACCACGGTGCCGTTGCCCATGTTGTCCTCGATGGATACGGCACCGCCGGCGTTTTCCAATTACTCCTGCACCATGGGAAACCCTGCTCCGGTTCCACGGATATAGCGCTTCATCTTGCTGTTTGCGCTGGTAACGCCAAAGTCGAAAGCACGTTCCTTGTCGTCGATGCCGGGTCCTTGGTCAGCAAAGCGGATGGTGTCTCCGCCGTCCAGAATCGAGATGATGGGCTCGGCAAAGTGTGCGTGGATAAAGTTTTCGACAATCTCGCGGATGACCATGAGCGAGATATGGCCACCTTGTTCTTTCATGCACTGGTAGACGGTGTTGGTCGTCTCTTCCAAATACGTGCGGACATCTTGCGGATCAATGACGATCACCCGCGGTGTCGACAGCATGTCGTCATAGACGGCGATGCGCGCGGCGTACATGGCTTTTGGCGCCTGCGTGGTCGTCTGCTCGCCTTCCGCACGCTCTTCGCGCACGCCGGTGATGTGCTCGTTGTCGGGTGCCGGGTCTCCGGAATCGACCATGGTGTAAAAGTCGTCAGACATGCCGCTCGCAATCTTTCAAAAGGTTTCGAACAAATAGTAGCTCACAGTGCAACGTTTCTCATCTTTCGACAACTTTTCAAAACTTGTTGAAAACTTTTGAAAACGGGCGAAAAGTTCTCAACATTGCCAACATGACCTGTTGAAAACTCGATGAAATATCGTGAAAGGTTGCCATGAGGCGCAAATTTCGGTTGTGCTTATGGGGGAACCGTGTGAACTGCGCAACCTTTTACCTTTGATTTCTTGACATTTGAACATTGATTTCCCTACAATCTTCAAGCTCACGTGTCTATATCTGCGTCCGCGTCCCCGCGGACACTCGAAATGCAGCAGGAGGAACTTAAGATGAAGCGTACGTATCAGCCTAATAAGCGTAAGCGTGCCAAGACCCATGGCTTCCGTGCCCGTATGGCTACTAAGGGTGGTCGTGCCGTGCTCGCCCGTCGTCGCGCCAAGGGCCGCAAGCGTCTCACTGTCTAGCAGCGATACACACATCTCGCATGAAGACTATTAAGTCTCGGCAAGATTTCGAGCATGTGTTCAGTCAGGGGCGTCGTTTCAATCACCCTCTGATTCGAATGACCATATGTGAATCGGTTGGCGAAGGCGACTCCGGAAGGGTCGCCTTCGTTGGTGCTAAGCGACTCGGTTGTGCCGTCGTGCGCAACCGATCTAAGCGTGTGATGCGCGAGGCCGCCCGCAGCTGCGGATTTCCCGTTGCGGGTTATGACATCATCTTGTTTGCAACTCCCAAGACGAGGGTTTCCTCGCCGCAGGAGATGGACAAGGCGTTGCGTTCGCTTATGAAGCGCGCCGGCGTTGCCGGGGAGGAGCGATGAGCAATCACGTTTTGCGACGTGTTGCCATCGCTCCTATTCGCATATATCAACAGGTTATTTCGCCCTTATTGCCTGACGCCTGCATTTATTACCCAACGTGCTCGCAATACGCCATCCAGGCGATTGAGAAGCACGGTGTTTTGAGAGGCTGCTGGCTTGCCGTGAGGCGCATCGCTCGTTGCAATCCCCTGCACGTCGGCGGTTATGACCCTGTGCCCTAGCGGGCACTCGCTATCGGAGGAAAACTTACATGTGGGATTGGATCGTTAACATCCTTTTCGAGCTGCTCAAGCTCATCCAGACCTTTGCGGTCGACTGGGGCCTGTCCATCATCATCCTGGTGGTCATCATCCGTCTGCTGCTGACGCCGCTCATGCTCAAGTCGACCAAGTCGACGGCTCGCATGCAGGTGCTGCAGCCCAAGATGCTCGAGATCCAGGAGCGCTATGCCGACGATCCCCAGCGTCAGGCCGAGGAGATGCAGAAGTTCTACAGCGAGAACAAGTTCAACCCCATGGCTGGCTGTCTGCCGCTGCTGATTCAGATGCCTATCCTGTTCGCCCTGTATACATTGCTGCGCAACCTGCCGCAGTACTTTAACGACGGCACGTTCTCGTTCCTCAACATCCTGCCCGACCTGACCACCACGCCGAGCGCTTCCTTTGCCGATGGCTTTATGGTTGCACTGCCTGCGCTGGTTTGCCTGATCCTGTTCGCCGTCCTGACCCTGATTCCGCAGCTCTATATGTCGCGCAACCAGACCGGCCAGCAGGCTCAGAGTATGCGTATGATGGCCGTTGTCATGACGGTCATGATGCTTTGGATGGGCTGGAGCCTTCCCGTTGGTGTTCTGCTGTACTACGACGTCTCGTCTGCTTGGCAGGTTATCCAGCAGATTTTTGTGACGCAGAAGGTCATCGACAAGGCGAAGGCCGATGAGGAGGAGCGTCTTAAGAACGCTCCGCTGCAGGTTGAGGTCACTCGTCGAGAGAAGAAGCCGCGCCCGCACAAGAAGAAGTAACGGGATATCAATCTTATTTAGGTACCTAACCTTTGGAGTACGTTATGTCTGAAGAGATTATCGAGGATATGCTTGAGGAGGTTGCCCCGCAGGTCGCGGGCGATTATCCCGAGATTGCACAGCGCTACAAGGCTGGTGAAGAGCTGACCGATGAGGAGCTCGACACCATTGCCCAAGAAGCAAAAACCAACCTGCGTTCAATCCTAACGCACATCGAAC
>CALLST010000166.1:0-3388 GCA_938011875.1 uncultured Collinsella sp.
GCGGAACTCGCGATCGACCTTATGCCCCGCCCCTCGGGACTAAGGATACATGGTTGGAGTTGCTATACTGCAAAATTTATCGGCCTGTGACCTATTCCATGTTCCAGGTCGGCTCATCTTCGCTACCGGTTAAATAAAAAAAGAAGTACCGGTTGGAACCGGTACTTCTTTTGAAAGTGCATATGTTGTTGTGACCTTAGCGGTTCTTAATTACAGGCCGCAGGCTGCTTTGAGTTCTTCGACTCGGTCGGTCTTCTCCCAGGTGAAGTCGGCGTCTTCGCGGCCGAAGTGACCGTAGGCTGCCGTCTTTTCGTAGATGGGGCGACGCAGGTCTAAGTCGCGGATGATTGCGCCCGGACGTAGGTCGAAGGTCTTCTCTACGGCTTCAACGAGCTTCTCCTCGGGCACATGGGCGGGACCGAAGGTGTCGACCATGATTGAGAGGGGCTTGGAAACGCCGATGGCGTAGGCAAGCTCGACTTCGCAGCGGTCGGCCAGACCGGCGGCGACCACGTTCTTGGCTACCCAGCGCGCGGCATACGCGGCGGAGCGGTCGACCTTGGTGCAGTCCTTGCCGCTAAAGGCGCCGCCGCCGTGACGGCCATAGCCGCCGTAGGTGTCGACGATTATCTTGCGGCCAGTCAGTCCCGTGTCACCCATAGGTCCGCCCACGACAAAGCGACCGGTGGGGTTCACGTAGATGTCCGCGTTATCCCACGGCATGTTCTCAGCGGCCATGACCGGGGAGATGACGTGCTCGATAAGGTCGGCCTTGGTCTTGCCCATGTCCTCGATCTCGGCGGCGTGCTGCGTGGAGATGACGATGGTCGTGACCTCGACGGGCTTGCCGTCCTCGTAGCGCACGGTGACCTGGGTCTTGCCATCGGGACGCAGGTAGGGCAGGGTGCCGTCGTGGCGCACGGCAGCCAGGCGCTCAGCCAGACGGCTTGCCAGGTAGTGCGGCATGGGCATGAGGGTCTTGGTCTCGTTGGAGGCGTAACCGAACATCATGCCCTGGTCGCCGGCGCCGATCAGGTCGATCGGGTCTGTGGTAGCACCGGTCTGGGTCTCGAATGATTCGTCAACGCCCTGGGCGATATCGGGCGACTGCTCGTGGATGAGGCTCATGACGCCGCAGGTGTCGCAGTCAAAACCGAACTTGGCACGGTTGTAGCCAATGCGGCGGATAACGCCGCGGGCGATTTCCTGTACGTCGACGTAGGCCTGGGTGCGAATCTCGCCGGCGACGATGACGGTGCCGGTGGTCACGAGGGTCTCGCAGGCGCAGCGGACGTTCTCCACGTTGGCAGGCACGCCGTTGGGGGCGATGTAGCCCTGCTCCTGGAGCTCTATTTCTTTGGCGAGGATTGCGTCGAGGACGGCGTCGCTGATCTGGTCGGCGATCTTATCAGGATGACCTTCGGTCACCGACTCCGACGTAAAAACAAAGGACCCGTGTTGGGGCGGGATGGAACGAAGCTCTTCTGACATGATTGTCCTTTCAAAAAACGTGTCCCGGCGACCGTTACCATTCCGCCGGGCTCTCTATGCAAGGGCACATCATAGCGCGTAATTCAAACATTCACACCCTTTCCGCACCTACTCATTGGGGACAGACTTAAATGACCAGCCTTACCTAAGTGCCGACAGGTTGTCCAATGACTGGTCATTTAAGTCTGTCCCCAATGAGTAGGTCGGTGCCCTTTGTGCGGAGGTTGCTTTGATGCTTTATACTGCTGCGGTTAGACATCCATCCTGCAATCGAGGAGATTTCCATGGCATCAGACGTTCGCGTCCGCTTTGCACCCTCACCGACGGGCAAGCTGCACATCGGCGGCGCCCGCACCGCTATCTATAACTGGGCTTTCGCCCGCGCAAACGGCGGTACGTTCATCCTGCGCATCGACGACACCGACCCCACCCGCTCCACCGACGAGAACACGCAGATCATCCTGCGCGCCATGCGTTGGCTTGGCCTGGACTGGGACGAGGGTCCCGAGGTGGGCGGCGACTATGGCCCCTACGCCCAGACCGAGCGCCTGGACCTGTACAAGCAGGCCGCCCAGAAACTTTGGGACGAGGGCAAGGCCTATCCCTGCTTCTGCACCAAGGAGCAGCTCGACGCCGACCGTAAGGCCGCGCAGGAGCGCAAGGACCCCTTCCAGGGCTATCAGCGTCGCTGCCGCGATCTTGATCCCGAGGAGGCCCGTCGCCGCATCGAGGCCGGCGAGCCCTACGTCTTGCGCATCAAGGTGCCCGAGGACCGCGGCGACGTCGTCATCCACGACGCCGTCCACGGCGAGGTGACCTTCGATGCCAAGGAGCTCGACGACTTTGTCATCTTCCGCTCCGATGGCACGCCCACGTACAACTTCGCGACCGTCGTCGACGACGCCATGATGAAGATTACCCACGTCATCCGCGGCGACGATCACCTTTCCAACACCCCGCGCCAGGTCATGGTCTACGAGGCCCTCGGCGCGCCCGTGCCCACGTTCGCCCACATCTCCATGATCCTGGGCGCCGACGGCAAAAAGCTCTCCAAGCGCCACGGCGCCACCTCCGTGGAGGAGTACCGCGACGCCGGTTACCTGTCCGATGCCTTCGTCAACTATCTGGCGCTGCTCGGCTGGTCGCTCGACGGCGAGACCACGATCATCCCGCGCGACGTCCTGGCCAGCAAGTTCTCGCTCGACCGCATTTCCAAGAACCCCGCGACCTTCGACCCCAAGAAGCTCGACTGGGTTAATGCCGAGTACATCAACGTCATGTCCGACGCGCAGTTTGCCGACGAGATCATGGTCCCCGAGTTGCACGAGGCAGGCCTCATCGAGGGTAACGTCGAGTACGGCGAGGACTGGATCGACGCACTCGCTGCCATCGTCAAGCCGCGCACCAAGATGCCGGTCGACGCCGTTACCGTCGCCGCCCCCATCTTTGCCACGGCCGAGACGCTCGAGTATGACGAGAAATCCGTTAACAAGGGCCTGGCCAAGGAAGGCATGGGTGCCATTCTGGACGCCGCCAGGGTCGCGCTCGAGGGCGTGGACGAGTGGACGGCCACCAACATCGACGCCGCGCTTGAGCCGCTGCCCGTGCAGATGGACCTCAAGAAGCGCGTGGTGTTCCAGGCCGTGCGCGTCGCCGTTTGCGGCAACATGGTGAGCCCTCCGTTGGGCGAGACCATGGCGCTCGTCGGCCGCGACGACTGCCTGGCGCGCATCGATCGCGCCCGCACAATGGCGCTGTAATCGCTGCGCAAACGTATGAATCCGAGCCCCGTTCACTCAGAGCGGGGCTCTTGTTTCTGTAGACGTATGGGATAGGAGGTGCTGGGGCCATGGCCGAGCAACTTTCGCTGTTTGGTTCGCCGGAACCGGAGGAGACT
>CALLST010000167.1:0-6845 GCA_938011875.1 uncultured Collinsella sp.
AGCATCTGGTGATACGTGAGGAGCCGGATCTGTTGGCTGCGTGGAATGTCGATTCCGATCTGGAACGTCAACTGCTGCAGGTGCTGCGTATGAAGCCGCGCCGAACGGCCTCGGGCGTGGCGACCATTACCGTCATCACCAAGCCGTGGCCGTGCTCGGGCGATTGCCTGTTTTGCCCCAACGATCTGCGCATGCCCAAAAGCTATCTGCACGCCGAGCCGGCGTGCGCCCGTGCGGAGCAAAATTGCTTTGATCCGTATTTGCAGGTGAGTGCTCGTCTGACCGCGCTTTCGCAGATGGGGCATGCGACCGACAAGATAGAGCTCATTGTGCTCGGTGGCACCTGGAGCGACTATCCGGAAGGCTATCAGACATGGTTTATGTCGGAGCTTTTCCGTGCGCTCAATGACGATGCCGTCGCCGGTGTGGCGGCAAACCCCATGTTGGCGCGTCCGGGCATCAGCCGTGCCGAGGCAGGGCGCCTGCTCGATGACGCTCCCGCCGATGCCCTGCCGCCGGTGATAGTAGAGCGCCGCGAGCGCTATCGGGCCGCCGGCATTTCGACAGACGAGGCCGAGCTCGCTGCCGGCGTTGCCGACGAGCAGGAGCGTGTGGATGCTGCCGTGGGCGGCTACAACCGCGCGGTGCGTCGTCTGTACGGCCCTGGTACGCCGTGGGGCGAGGTTGCCAAGTGGCAGACGGCAACGATGGAGGAACTTGAGCGTCAGCAGCGCATCAACGAGACGGCGAAGCATCGCGTGGTGGGGCTCGTTATCGAGACGCGCCCCGATGCCGTGACGCCACAGGCGCTCACGCTCATTCGTCGCCTGGGCTGCACCAAGATTCAGATGGGCATCCAGAGCCTCGACCAGCACCTGCTCGATATCAACGAGCGTCGCATTTCGGTGGAGCAAATCGAGCGGGCGTTTTCGCTTGCGCGCCTGTTTGGCTTTAAGATCCACGCGCATTTTATGCTTAACTTGCTGGGCGCCACGCCCGAGGGGGACAAGCGCGACTACGAACGCTTTATGACCGAAGGGGCCTTTATGCCCGACGAGGTCAAGGTTTACCCGTGTGCGCTCATCGAGGGCTCGCGTCTGGTGGGCTGCTACGAGCGCGGCGAGTGGCGTCCCTATACCGAGGAAGAGCTGCTCGATGTGCTGGCCGACGACATCGTGGTGACGCCGGCGTTCTGCCGCATCAGTCGCATGATCCGCGACTTTAGCTCCGACGACATCATGGTGGGCAACAAGAAGCCCAACCTGCGTCAGCTCGTTGAGAACCGCCTGGCTGCTCGGGGTGACGGTGCGACGGTGCGCGAGATCCGTTATCGCGAGATCAGCACGGCGGGTGCCGACTTGGATGAGCTGTCTCTTGATGAGGAAGTGGCGTACGAGACGCCGGTGACTTACGAGCGCTTTTTGCAGTGGGTGACACCGCAGGGCAAGATCGCGGGTTTTTTGCGCCTGTCCCTGCCCGATCGCGCCTTTGTCACCGCGCATGCGGATGAGTTGCCGACGACGCCGGACGAGGCGATGATTCGCGAGGTACACGTGTATGGCATGGCGGCGCGCGTGGGCGATCAAGGCCAGGCGGCGCAGCATCACGGGTTGGGGCGTTTGCTCGTAGAGCGTGCGTGCGAGATTGCCCGAGATGCGGGCTATGCGCGCATCAACGTGATTAGCGCGATTGGCACACGCGAGTACTATCGCCATCTTGGATTTTATGACCATGGCCTTTATCTGCAAAAGGAGCTCTAGATGGACAAGCCGAGTGTTTCTGCCGGCGTCGTTGCCGGCGTTGCTCTGGGAGCCGCGGCGCTTGGTGCGGCCGCCGTCGCTGTTCGTGCTGCCTGTCTGCAGGTTGCGCGAACCCGCAATGGGTTGGCGCGTGTGAAACGCGTGCACGATGAGGGCGGCGACGAAGTCCGCGTATTGGTGCAAGGCGGCGTCTACCAAAGCGCGAGTTACATTGGCGAACGCTGGGCGGAGCCCGTCTTTGCGTACTATCGCGCGTTTGACGACGTGTTTGAGGCTAAGGACGCAATGCGTGATGCTTATGGGCATGGTATCGACCGTATGCTCATGCTGGGCGGCGGCGGGTTTGCCTATCCTAAGTTCGCTCTGATGTCGCACGAGAGCTTGCGCATGGACGTCATCGAGTATGACGGAGAGATTACGCGCCTGGCGCGCCGCTGGTTCTACCTAGACGAGCTGGAGCGCGCGGCGGGCGATCGCCTGCGGGTGATAACCGCTGAGGCTCGCTCGTATCTGGGCGTGACGAGCGTGGGCCATCGTCGCTACGACGTGGTCGTGAGCGATTGCTTTGGCGGTGCCGAGCCCGTACGCGAGTTGGCAACGGTTGAGGCGTTGCGTTTGGTGCGGGGTAGCTTGAACTCGGGCGGCATCTACGTGGCTAATATCGTGAGCTCGAACGAGGGGAACGATGTGACGTTCCTACGCGACTGCGCTGCCACGGCACTCGAGGTGTTCGCCCACGCCTGGGTGGTCCCATGTGGCGATGCGGAGTTCGGTGGCGAGGAGAACTACCTGCTCATCGCCGGCGACAGCGACTATGCCTTTGCCGAAGCCGTGCCCTTCGACGCCGACTTCCTCGGCACCGTCCTTCACGACAAATAAGTCTCCCCGTCCCAAAAAGACTGGTCTTAGGCGTGGTCGCGCCAGTCGAGAACGCGCTGCTTCATGCCCTCTATGTCGAGCACGCCTTCGGCAAAGCCCTTGCGCACGAGCTCTTCGGGAACAAACTCGTCGTAGCGGTCAAAGTAAGGAACCTCGCCAGGATAGACGAGCTCGATGGGATCAAAGTCCTTCTCGGCCTCGGCGGCGAGCACCTCAAAGAACGTCTCCTCGTCGGCCTTCATCTTGAACTGCATAAAGTATGGACGCGACGGATCGAGCCCGCGAAGGCCAAGCTCCGCGGCGCACTTAATCTTGAGCATGCGCTCGAGTGCCAAAAAGGCGTAGCTGCCCAGCCAGGGGAAGAGCACCCAGGTGTCGCCGCCTAGGTTGATGAGTGGCTTGGTCCCCGCGCCCGAAATCTCGGCCGTATGGCGAGCCTGTGCAAGACGTGCCCGTGCGTTGCCCATAAGGTACGGATATGCCGTGTGCTCGTTGAGCGCCTTGCGCATGCGCTCGAGTACGTGTGTATTGATGTCACCGGGACAGTCGCCAAAGTAGGCCGGCACCCGGCCCTTGACCTGCGTGGCAAAGACGGTATGACGCTTCCAGTCCACTTCCTCGACAATCCAGCAGTGTCCGGCGATGGCGATGCGCTCACCGGGCGGTGGCGGATTGACGATCGTGCCCAGCTCGGCCGATTCGCTGCGAACGGTGAACTCCTCGTTTTCCTGGAATACAGCGTAGAACTTAAAGTTGTTGATGATGCGCTCGCCCGCGAGGCCCACGATGAGCCCACCGCCCTCAGTGACCTGGATATGGTCGATCTTGATGAGGTGACGCAGCAGCACGCGATAATCATCGGCCGAGACGCGATGGAAATAGCTGAGCGTGAGCACGCGCTGGGCAAGTTCGGCCGGCGTGAGCTCTCCGGTGCTGGCAAGCGTCGACATGGTCTGGTGATAGAGCAGACTGTAGGGGAGTCGATCGAGCTCAGGCGGCTCGACCCACTTTTCCTCGCGATAGAGTTGTACGAGCGCGATGCCTTGCAGGAGCTTCCACGGGATGGTCTCGGGCATCATCGTGCGCGGCTCGGGCTCTTCCTCGCGCATGACGAACCACATCTCGGGCGGAAGATCGCGGCGCCCCGTGCGGCCCATTCGCTGCAAAAAAGAGCTGACGGTAAACGGCGCGTCGATCTGAAACGCACGCTCCAGACGGCCGATATCGATACCGAGCTCCAGCGTAGAGGTGGTGACGGTTGTCTGTGCCTGCTCCTCATCGCGCATGAGCTCTTCTGCCGTCTCGCGCAGCGATGCCGAGAGGTTGCCGTGATGGATAAGGAAGCGGTCGGGCTCGTGCCGGCTCTCGCAGTAGCTACGCAGCATGGAGCATACGGCCTCTGCCTCCTCGCGCGAGTTGGCAAAGACCAGGCACTTGCGGCCGCGGGTGTGTTCGAAGATATAGCCCATGCCGGGGTCGGCGTTGTCTGGTGCTGTGTCGGTGGGGCTGAGAAGCGCCTGCTCGGTCGCTCGCGGGATGTCGACTTCGCCCTCGGGGGCCGAGGAAGTTTGGCGGTCCTTGGGAGCGGCCTTGCCCTGTGCCCGCTCACGACGTTGACGGCGCTCCTCTTGTGTGAGCTGTCCGCTGTGACGCATGTCTTGGGCGCCGGCGGGCAGTGCCGCGGATGCCGCCGCCTCGATGCGCTCGCACGCAAGCACTTCGGCCTCTTGAGGACCCGTGCTCTCGAATCCTCGTTGTTGCGCCTGGGGACCCGAGTTGTAGAAGTGCTCCATGGAGATACGCCACACGCGGCGTGGTTCTTCAAAGCGGGGGATAACGCAGTCGCGCCCCGTTCCCTGTGAGAGAAAGGCACCCGTGCGCTCGGGGTCGCCGATGGTGGCCGAAAGGCCAATGCGTCGAGGTTGCACGCCGGCCATGCGCGAGAGTCGCTCGATAAGGCAGAGCGTCTGCCCGCCACGGTCGCCGCGCATGAGCGAGTGGACCTCGTCGATAACCACATAGCGCAGGTCGCAGAACATACGAGGGATTGCCATGTGCTTATGGATCAGGAGCGCCTCGAGCGACTCGGGCGTAATCTGCAAGATACCGCTCGGTTTTTTGATGAGCTTAGCCTTGTGCGACTGCGAAACATCGCCATGCCAGTGCCAGACGGGGATATCGGCCTCTTCGCACAGGTCGTTGAGGCGGACGAACTGATCATTGATGAGTGCCTTGAGGGGGCCGATGTAGAGGGCGCCAACGCTCGCGGGCGGGTTCTCCCAAAACTCGGTCAGGATGGGAAAGAAGGCTGCCTCGGTTTTGCCGGAAGCCGTGGATGCCGTCAGGAGCACATTGTCCTGAGTGTTAAAGATGGCATCAGCTGCTGCAACCTGGATGGAGCGTAGACTCTCCCAATCGTGGGAGTAGATGAAGTCTTGGATAAACGGGGCGTAGCGGTCAAAGGCGTTCACGGGGCCTCCTTTCAAAAACGAATCTCTCAACGCGGTGGGCAGTGGCTTGCTGCATTACTGCCTCGACGTTTGCCCAGATAAAACCTGCCAAAATAAACCTGTCCCTTTTTGGCAGGTTAGATGGTGAATTCGGCGAAATTGCGGTCGCCGCTTGCGGTGCCGGTGTCGCCTGTTGCTGTTGCCGGCGCCAGCGCGTCGCCGCCGACGCTTTGCAGTAGCTCGGCCACGTTGGCGTCGGGGTTTTGGCATAGGATGTCGAGCAGCTCGATAAAGTCACGAATGACCTCACGCGGCGTCAGATGCGTGTCGGCTCCCACGCGGCCAAACTCAATCTTGAGGAAGTCCACCAAGTCGTTCTCGGTAAGCGTGGGCGTCCAGCCAAAGTAGCCGGCATGGATCTGCATGAGTTTTTCGATCAGCACCAGCAGCTCCTCGTAGGTGAGTGGCTGCAGACGGATGATGGGCGCGAGCATGTCCTTAAGGTCCTCGCGCGCAAAGCGGCCCTGAGCGAGTCGGCTGCGCAGGGCCTCGTAGGAGAACACACCGCGGCGCCGGTCTTCGATGGAGGTTGGCGTGCCGCCCATGATCATGCCCAGGTACTGCGCCTTGCCCTGGAGCGTGTCGTTGTACATGGTTAGGATCTTCTCGTAGTTGTATTGGCGCGTGATGGCGTTGGGAATCTTATACAGATTCACGAGCTCGTCGATGAGCACCAGCATGCCCTTGTAGCCGCCGCAGACCAAAAAGCGCGCAATGAGCTTAACGTAGTCGTACCAGTCGTCATCGCTGATGATGGTCGAGGAGCCCAGCTCGGCGCGTGCCTCACTCTTGGTGCGGTACTCGCCGCGAATCCATTTGGTCACGCGGCTCATAGCTTCTTCGTCGCCCTCGGATACGGCCGCGCGGTAGCGGCGGAGCATACGGGCGAAGTCGAAGCCGTGGACCATTTCCTCGAGCGGGGCCAGTTGGGCATTGACGGCAGACTCATCGGCATCGGCACACGAGGCGACCCAGCGATCGAGGATTAGGTTGAGCGCACCGCCCTCGGGGCGCGTTTTAGTCGATATGTTGCGGATGAGCTCGCGGTAGGTGGCAAGGCCCTGCCCCTGGCCGCCCTGTAGGCGGCGCTCGGGTGACAGGTCGGCATCGGCGACGACGAATCCCTCGCCCATGGCGTGCGTGCGGATGGTCTGGAGCAAAAAGCTCTTGCCGGCTCCGTAGCGACCGACCAGAAAGCGGACGCTCGCGCCGCCGTCGGCGATGAGACTCAGGTCGGTGAGCAGGGCGCGGATTTCGACCTCGCGCCCTACGGTGATGTAGGGAAGGCCGATGCGCGGGACCACGCCGCCCTTGAGCGAGTTGAGAATGACGGCGGCGACGCGCTTGGGCACGCGGGGTGCTGCGGATGCGGTATCACTCATAGTCTAGGTATCCTCTCACGTCTGCTTCGTAGTCCTCGATAATTTGCGGTCCTGCCGCGCCAAATTCAATTACGGTGTCACCCACCAGGTCAAAGAGCGCCTCGTTGATGGTATCGACGAGCATGTCCTCGCTCTGTCCCGAGTGCGCCACTGCCGATGTCGCTTGCGCTGCGTTTTGCTCGAGCAGTGCGCGAAGGAAGGCATCTGCGGCGGGCGCGAGTTCGTTTGTGGCGTCAGCGGGCGCAGCAGCTGCGAACGCGGGCGTCGGCGCGAGAAGCGGTGCCACGACACCAAACTGTTCGGTGGATATGGTC
>CALLST010000168.1:0-10042 GCA_938011875.1 uncultured Collinsella sp.
CAATGAGGGTCCGGGCATCTACATCATGGACGGCGATGTCGCCTATGTCATGGAGGGCGACCAGAGCGAGCTCAACGATTTTATGGGTCAGTGTATCCAAGATGCCTATAAACAGACCTGCTTGCCTGACCCGCAGACTGCACGCGATAGTGGGTCTGCCCGTACATGGCTGTTCGAGGATGAGATGCCCTGGACCGTCGAATCGGGAAGTACGGGTTCGGCGAAGGAGTAGAGACCGCGACCACCACAAAGGTGCCTGTCCTCTTTGTGGTGGTTTTCGGTCTGTCTCGATCTGTAACATCTAGGATCAAAAATGGCTGCTAGATGTTACAGATCGAGACGGTAGCGCGCCTGGGCAGCGGCGGGCTGACATCTCAGTACCCTATCCGTAATTCACTCAGAAAATCTTATATATAGAGACTTAGATTTGTGTATAAGATCGCGCAAAGCTGGCAACAATACTTCTCGAACAACGTGAAGCCGCCCCGTAGGGCGGCCGCCCCAAGAGAGGTGATTCCATGAGAATCGATAAGCTAGCAATGACGTCGCGCGAGGCGCTGCAGACCGCCATGAGCACGGCTGCCGATGCACAGGCCGGCGCGGTGGAGCCGATCCACCTGCTGTCTGCCCTGCTCGGTGCCGGCGAGCGCAATATCTCCGTGATCATCGAGCGCATCGGTGCCGACCCGGCTCAGCTCGCACGCTCCACGCAGGATGCCATCGACCATGCGCCCAAGGTTTCCGGCGAGGGCCAGCAGATGGGTCTTTCCAACGAGCTCGTCCGCGTCATCGAAAAGGCCGAGAAGAAGGCCACCAAGATGGGCGACAGCTTTGTGGTGACCGAGCATCTGCTCATGGCACTTGCCGAGGACAAGGGCGAGGCGGGCCGCGTGCTGCGCGACGCCGGCGTGACCAAGGAGCGCATCGAGCAGGTCTACGAGGAGCTGCGTGGCGATGACCGCGTGACGTCTGCCGAGGACAAGACGCAGTTTGAGGCGCTGGAGCAGTACGGTCGCAACATCTGCGATCTGGCCCGCGCCGGCAAGCTCGACCCGGTCATCGGCCGTACCGATGAGATTCGCCGCACCATCCAGGTCCTGTCCCGTCGCACCAAGAACAACCCCGTGCTCATCGGTGAGCCGGGCGTCGGCAAGACGGCCATCGTCGAGGGCATCGCCCAGCGTATCGTGGCCGGCGACGTGCCGAGCACCCTGCGCGACCGCGACCTTATCGAGCTCGACATGAGCGCGCTGGTCGCCGGCGCCAAGTACCGCGGCGAGTTCGAGGACCGCTTAAAGGCCGTGCTCAAGGAGGTGCAGAAGTCCGAGGGCAAGGTCATCCTGTTCATCGATGAGCTCCACACCATCGTGGGCGCGGGTGCCACCGAGGGCTCCATGGACGCCGGCAACATCCTCAAACCGGCGCTCGCTCGTGGCGACCTGCACGCGATCGGCGCGACCACGCTCGACGAGTACCGCAAGTACATCGAGAAGGACGCGGCGCTCGCCCGTCGTTTCCAGACCGTGATGGTCAGCGAGCCTACCGTCGAGGACACCATTTCAATCCTGCGTGGCCTGAAGGAGAAGTACGAAATCTTCCACGGCGTACACATCACCGATAGCGCGCTCGTGGCCGCCGCCGACCTCTCCGATCGCTACATCGCCGACCGCTTCCTGCCCGACAAGGCCATCGACCTGGTCGATGAGGCCGCGAGCCGCCTGCGCATGGAACTCGACAGCATGCCGGTCGAGATCGACGCCACCACGCGTCAGCTCACCCAGCTGCAGATCGAGGAACAGGCGCTCATGAAAGAGACCGACGACGCCTCTAAGGAGCGTTTGGAGGCTCTGCGCCAAGAGATTGCCGAAGTCCAGGAAAAGCTCAACGTGCAAAAGGCCGGCTGGCTCAACCAAAAGAACGCCATCGACCACGTGCAGGAGCTTAAGGGCCAGCTCGACGAGGCCAGGAGCGAAGAGGAGCGCGCGACGCGCAACGGCGACCTGGGCCGTGCGTCCGAGCTGCGCTACTCCGTGATTCCGGGCCTGCAGCAGCAGATTCAGGATTTCGAGGCCGCGCTCGAGGCGCAAAAGCAGCAGGACGGCGAGGGCCTCAACGAACAGGTGACCTCCGATGAGATCGCCGAGGTCGTGAGCGCCTGGACCGGCGTGCCCGTGTCCAAGATGATGCAGGGCGAGCTCGACAAGTTGAAGGGCTTGGAGGGCGAGCTGCATAAGCGCGTCATCGGCCAGGACGAGGCCGTCTCCGCCGTCGCCGCAGCTGTGCGCCGCAGCCGTGCGGGCCTCTCCGATCCGGACAAGCCCATCGGAAGCTTCTTCTTCCTGGGTCCCACCGGCGTGGGCAAGACCGAGCTCGCCAAGGCGCTGGCCGAGTGCCTGTTCGATGACGAGCGCGCGCTCGTGCGTATCGACATGTCCGAATACATGGAGAAGTTCAGCGTCCAGCGTCTGATCGGTGCGCCCCCGGGATACGTGGGCTACGACGAGGGCGGCCAGCTCACCGAGGCCGTGCGCCGTCGCCCGTACTCCGTAATCTTGCTCGACGAGATGGAGAAGGCTCATCCTGATGTCTTCAACGTGCTGTTGCAGGTGCTCGACGACGGCCGTCTGACCGATGGCCAGGGTCGTCAGGTGTCCTTCAAGAACACGATTATCATCATGACGTCCAACGTGGGCTCCAAGGCCATCGCCGATCTGTCCGGTAAGGACGAGGAGGAGATGCGCCATCAGGTCGACGCGGCCATGGCTCAGACCTTCCGCCCCGAGTTCCTCAACCGTATCGACGATATCGTGGTGTTCCATCCGCTCGGTATGGCGCAGATCGAGAAGATCGTCGACATCCAGCTCGCCGACGTCCGCGCGCGTCTGGCCAAGGAGCGCATGACGCTTGCCATCACCCCGGCGGCCAAGCAGATGCTCGCCGTGGGCGGCCTGGACCCGGTCTTTGGTGCCCGTCCGCTCAAGCGTCTGGTTCAGCGCGAGGTCGTGGATGCCATCGCCGCCGCTATCATCGACGGCACGGTGCGCGAGGGCGATCAGGTGACGGTCGATGTCGACAAGGACGGCGGCTTTACCGTCGTGTGCGACAACACGCCGGCGGCCACCTACGAGGTTCCCGACGCCGAGTAGATTTTGGGCCATGCCTTAAAATCTGCCAGTCGTCTCTAAACGCCAAGGGCGGCGGATCCAATTGGGTCGCCGCCCTTTTTCGTGCGACAATCGATGGTGTTGAACGGATGCGATGCAAGGAGCTATGCAGATGAAAGACGAGATCAAGACAAGCGCGCCGGCGACCGATACCGCACCCGCCGCACCCAAGCCTGTGCCTAAGCCGGCACCCAAGCCGCGCGACCCCTACATCCGTGCCGAGAACGAGGACGACGACGGCTACGATCCCTACAGCGATCGCCGCCCCGAGCGCGAGCCGATGTTCGAAGCCGACCCCTGGCGCTAAGTGCCACCCAAAAGGCCACCAATAAGTTGCGGTGAAATAGGGACTGTTTTGCGGTTTGACCAGCAAAAACAATCCCTATTTCACCGCAACTGCGTTGGGCGGCTGTCTTCGGGCCGGCTAGTCCTGGGCTTTGATGCTCGGCAGGAGAATCTGGGCGAGGTAGTCGGTCTCGAGTTTGGTCGCGGTGTCTGCCTTGCCGTCTTTGCCGACCAACACGTTCTTGATCTGGCTATACGTATAGCGGTTGCCGGTCGTAAGCTCGACAAGCTCAATGGCCGTGTCCATGGGGTAGGTTGACACGGGGTTCTGCGTCCGTCCGTTGATGGTCTGGGGCACCACGTACGGATAGACGGGGCCGCTGGCGTAGACGGTATAACCGTTGCCTAGATTGGCCGCACCCAAAACCGTATCGCCTTCATCGGGCGTAAAGCTCTCGCCCTCGCGCACCGCGACGAGCGTCACGAGCGGCGTATTGGCGTCGTCGCCCAGATAGATGCATAGCGTGCTTCCGTTTTGCCAAGTTGCGACCTTGCCGTACCACTCGACGGGAATATCGAGCTGGTAGAGGTCGGTTGCCTTGTGGCGAGCGTCAGCATCACGGGACGCCTGTGCCTTTTGCGCGCTCACGGCATTGACGGCGGCGTCGCGCCGCGCGGTTGCTGCCTGCTGGAGCACTTTGGCAGCCGCGGCGGAGCTCGCACCGCCCTCTTCGGCATACTTGGCGGCGGCATCGATCTGGTCGTCGGTTACCGTGTCGGCCGAAGGCACCTTGAGTTTAAAGGCAGCCTGGGCACTTAAATCCTGTCCATCGCTCTTAACGGTGACCTGCGTCTTGGTGGTCGGGACGGTATAGATGGTGCCGTCGGCCGCGATGGGGGAGGCGGCGATGGAGAACGTGTAATCGCCGGGCAGCAGCTTAATGCCGCGACCGTGCTCGTCAACGTAGAGCGTTTCGCTCACGGAAGAACCGTCGGAATCCTGACCGCTCACCTGCACGGGAATCTTGGAGCCAGTTGAGCAGTCGAGCCCCGCGGCATGTACGCCAATTTGCACCGACATCATGGTATGGGCGTTTGCGGCAACCACGGCGGCCTGCTCTTGCTGGTATCCGTTCCAAGCCGCATAGCCCGCGCCGCCGGCGACGAGCGCGACGGCCACAACGCCGGCAACCATCAGGTTGCGGCGCTTGGGCGACATCTTACGATGACGAATCTCGGCTTCGCGTGCCGAAGGAACGGACGGTAGGGGAATATCGCCCATGGCGATGGTCTCGTCCACGGCAGGCGCAGAGCCTAAGCCAGGGAGCTCGCGGGTCAGCGAATCTTCGGCCGGCAAGTTGTCGAGCAAGATGGTTTCCTCGCTCGTGTCGGATCCGGGCTGGTCGTCGGCCTCGCTTTCGGTGTCTTCGTGATCTGCCTCATCCTCGGCAGGCTCAACGTCGCCTGTATCCTGATCATCGGGCTGCGCCTCGATTTCCGGCTCATCCCGCACATCAACGCTCGAATCGTCAAACGCAATCTCGGCCAGCGCGATCTGGTCTAGGCTCTCCAGGGCCTCGGCGCACGCTTCTGCATCTTGGGCCGCATCCTCTTGGCCCATCGTCTCATCATTCATACATCCCCCAAGCTCAATATCGGGACAACACTGTACCCAAAAACAGGACCCTATAGAGCCGCCTCATGATTTGAAATCCGATTTTATATATGCGCATGTTTTTGAATAGATGAATAGAGACGCAACGACAAAAGCCCCCGAAAAGCGAGCGAAACGCTTTCCGGGGGCTCTGCGAGGCATTGGATGAAAAACCTGGCGGGCGGGCCTATGCCCAGGCGCCAACAGCGACCAACATGTTACTCGGCGTGAGCGTAATCGACCTTGGCGCGACGAGCGGTGGCCTTCTCCCAATCGCTGGTGCCCTCAAAGACATCCTGCTTGTAGGGATTGCGGCCGAGCTTCTTGGCACGGTAGACGATGTAGATGATTGCGGCGACGTTGGCGACCAGCGCGGCAATCGAGACCGCGGTAGCGGCGCCGGGGTCGAGCGTGGAGTGGGTCACAAAGACGGACTCCTCCTGGAAGTACGGGAACACCTGGGCAAACATGCACCAAATGGCCAGCGTAAAGGCGCGGTTCTGGATCCAGCCGCCCTTGTTCCAGATAAAGGCGGCGACGGTGGGCGCCAACAGCAGCGCAAAGCCGCAGAACCAGGAATGGGTGGGCAGGCAGTTGTAGGTGTAGCAGAAGTTCCAGATATCGTAGGCGATGATGTAGACCCAGGTCATGTCGGGCCACAGCATGTCGGTCTGATCCTCGGAGGCGTAGACGCTCCACCAACCGGTCATGCAGAAGATGTTGATGATACCGGCGATGCCGTTGAACACGTTGTTCCAGCCGGCCAGCTGCGTAGCACCTTCGGAGGTGACCCAGGTGGACTCGCCCAGGACAAAGAAGTGGTAGGCGCTCTCGAAGTCGGACACGACGGCAATCATGATGTTGATGGCGACGATCACAAACGGCCACGCACGGAACCAATGCGCCTTGCCGATCTTTCCCCACTGGTACTTAATGGCAATGAAGCCCCAGCAACCGGCCAGCGCAGCGTATACCTTGGCGTAGTGGAACCAGCTGTTCTGGTACACATGGGTGGGGTTGGTGAGCGCCCACTCGGCACCCTGCGAAACGCCGATGGCGATGGCGACGCAGTAGATGGTCATGGCAGCGGAGCCACGCCAAAGATGATTGCCGCGCCCAGCTTAGTGCGGCGGCCGACCTCGTTGAGCACGATCAGGCCAATAAAGACCATGGCCCAGCCGGCCCAGTGGATAAGGGTATCGCTACCCCAAACATCGAACAGCATGCTGCTCTCCTTTCACACGCCCGCGGCCCCTCTTCTGATCGCGGGCAGTTTGGCCAAATGTCGTCAGTTCTGGGGCTTGCGCTCCGGATACTTGGCGGTATAGCCCTCGATGTGGAGTGTCGAGGCGATGATTTCCTTGACCGTTTCGTCGGGCACATCGGGGTGCGTGCGGATATACATCAAAAGACCCATGATGAGGGTGTAGAACGTCTCGTAGACATGGTCGATGCGTAGCTCATGATGGGCGACAAAATCCACCACGGTGGTGTCGCAGATATACTGCGCCACGCGCTGGACCACGTTGTGCAAAAAGCCGCCGTAGAGCGCGCCGCTGCTCGAGGTAAGCGTGCTCGGCAGCTCGTGGCCGCTGGCGACCAGGCGCTTAAAGAGCGGGGCGACGGTGTCGAGCGCGCCCTCGATATCACCGACGGTGCGGTCGGCGTTCCACCGCTCGAGTTCGGAGATAAAGCCGTCGATCGCCTCGTCCATAACGGCGGTGACGGCGGCGTCCATGTCGGCGAAGTAATGGTAGAACAATGAACGCGTGCAGCCGGCTCGCTTGGTCACGGCCGATACCGATAGGTGGGACACGCCCAGCTCGGAGCTTACGGTGCGCACGGCATCGAGGATCTCGCGACGGCGTTCGTCGCCCGTCAGGCGCTTTGCCGCGCTATCGGATGCGGGGACGGCATCGACCACAGAGGTACCTGCTGTGTTGTTGCCCATGTTTTGCCGCCTTTCATCCTCTTTTGCCTGACCGTTCGCCTAACAGTCTTGAATATTGTTGACGGTTCGTCAATACTGTTTTTGACACAATGTCAACAATGGCGGGTGAACGGCATGGGGCATGCCCGGCCTGCAAAAAAAGAGGGGCGCTGCGGCCTCGTCGGGCTGTGGCAAGAGAAGGGACAACCATGATTCTCAACGGACCGGGGATTAGCTACACCGAGCCCGACATCGGTTCGGAGTTCGTGCCGCCGCTGCCGGAGCATCCGCGCGAGGCCATCGTCAAGCTGTGCGAGCACTGCACCAACCGTCTGCTGCATCGCGACGAGCTGTTGGGCTACGAGTACTGGTCGTTTGCCGAGGCCGCGACCGACGAGCAGGCCGAAGTGCTCTGCAAGATGAAGATGCGCCGTCCCTATACGCTGCCCGAGATGGCCAAGCTCACCGGCATGCCCGAGGCCGATATCGAGAAGATGCTCGACGACATGAGCTACACGGGTCTGCTCGAGTACAACTGGGAAAACCCCGAGCGCGCCAAGCAGTGGGTGCTGCCCATGCTGGTGCCGGGTTCCGCCGAGTTCCTCAACATGCGCGTGAGCCAGCTCGAGGAGCATCCGGTCTATGCCAAGTTCTTTGAGCAGGCGTCCAAGGGGCCGCTGTCCAAAGCCACGCCGATGGTGCCGCCCGGAGGCGCCGGCATCGGCATGCATGTCATTCCGGTCGAGAAGGCTATCGATGCTTCGAGCACCTCGGTGCCGATCGAGCATATCGAGCATTGGCTCGACAAATACGATGGCAAATATGCCGCTAGCACCTGCAGCTGCCGCGCGAGCCGTCGCGTGATGGGTGAGGGCTGCGCCGACGACCCCGCCGACTGGTGCATTGCCGTGGGCGATATGGCCGATTACGTGGTCGAGACCGACCGTGGTCATTACGTGACGCGCGACGAGGTCTACGACATCTTGCGCCAGGCCGAGGACAACGGCTTTGTGCACCAGGTCACCAATATCGACGGCGAGAACAAGATCTTCGCCATCTGCAACTGCAACGTCAACGTGTGCTACGCCCTGCGCACCTCGCAGCTGTTCAACACGCCCAACCTGTCGCGCTCGGCCTATGTCGCCAAGGTCGAGAAGGACAAGTGCGTGGCCTGCGGTCGCTGCGTTGAGGTGTGTCCGGCCGGCGCCGCCAAGCTGGGCCAGAAGCTCTGCAGCAAAAAGGCCGGCGGACAGGTGCCCGAGTATCCGCGCCAGGAGCTGCCCGATGCCACCAAGTGGGACCACACCAAGTGGTCGCCCAACTACCGCAACGACAACCGCATCGAGACGCATGAGTCCGGCACCGCGCCCTGCAAGACGGCCTGCCCCGCGCATGTCGCCGTTCAGGGCTATTTGAAGCTCGCGGCGCAGGGTCGCTATGACGAGGCGCTAGCACTCATTAAGCGCGAGAACCCGCTGCCCGCTATCTGCGGCCGTGTGTGCAACCGCCGCTGTGAGGATGCCTGCACTCGCGGCCGTGTGGACGCCGCCGTGGCTATCGACGAGGTCAAGAAGTTCATCGCTCAGCGCGATCTGGATGCCGCGACCCGCTATGTCCCGCACGTGGTGACGCCGACGCGCGCTGGCGGTTTCGATCAGAAGATCGCCATCATCGGTGCCGGTCCGGCCGGCCTGTCCTGCGCTTTCTACTTGGCCGAGAAGGGCTACAAGCCTGTCGTATTCGAGAAGAACGAGCGCCCGGGCGGTATGCTTACCTACGGTATTCCCAGCTTTAAGCTGGAGAAGGACGTTATCGAGGCCGAGGTCGAGGTCATTCGCCTGATGGGCGCCGAGTTCCGCTATGGCGTGGAGGTCGGTCGCGATGTGACGCTCGACGAGCTTCGCGCGCAGGGCTTTAAAGCCTTTTACGTGGCCATTGGCTGCCAGGGTGGCCGCCTTGCCGGCATTCCGGGCGAGGATGCCGAGGACGTGACCGTGGCCGTCGACTTTTTGCGCGAGGTCAACAGCGGCAAGATCGATGCGCTGCCCGGCCGCACCATCGTGGTGGGCGGCGGCAACGTGGCTATCGATGTCGCGCGCAACGCCTGCCGCCTGGGCTCCGAGCACGTTGAGATGTTCTGCCTGGAGAGCGAGGCCCAGATGCCCGCTAGCGAGGAGGAGCGTCGCGAGGCCGTTGAGGACGGCGCTCACATCAGCTGCGGCTGGGGCCCCAAGGAGATTCACCTGGACGAGGCCGGTCGTGTGTGCGGTATCACCTTCAAGCACTGCACGCGTGTCTTTGACGACGAGGGCCGGTTTGCGCCCGAATACGACGAGAACGATCTGCGCCGCGTCGATGCCGACCGTGTCGTCATGTCGATTGGCCAGTCCATTGTGTGGGGCAATCTGCTGGCTGGCTCCAAGGTGGAGCTTGGCCGCGGCCAGGGCGCCCTGGCCGATCCCCAGACCTATCAGACCGCCGAGCCCGACATCTTTGTGGGCGGCGACGTCTACACCGGTCCGAGCTTTGCCATCGACGCCATCGCCGCCGGCCACGAGGCCGCCGTGTCCATCCATCGCTTTGTGCAGCCGGGCTCCACGCTCACCATCGGCCGCAACCAGCGCCGCTACACCGCGCTCGACCGCGACGATGTCGTGATTGAGAGCTATGACAACGCGAGCCGCGAGGTGGCGCATGTCGACCGCGAGCGCGAGAAGGCTGCGCCCTTTAGCGAGTACGTCGAGACCTTTACCGAAGAGCAGGTACGCGCCGAGACCGCCCGCTGCCTGGGTTGCGGTGCCTCGATCATCGACCCCAACAAGTGCATCGGCTGCGGCCTGTGCACCACCAAGTGCGCGTTCGACGCCATCCATCTGGATCGCGACCGCCCCGAGTGCTCCACGATGGTCAAATACGAGCAAAAGCTCCCAAGCCTCGGCAAGTACGCTCTAAAGCGTGCCATCAAGATTAAATTTGGTCGTAAATAGGTAGCCATGGCGGGTAAGGGGA
>CALLST010000169.1:0-4672 GCA_938011875.1 uncultured Collinsella sp.
CATCGACCACGAGCTGCGCCTCGGCACGCTGCAGCTGCACGGCAACGGCGGCAGGGGCGGTGCCGCCCTCGGTCGTGCGCGCGGCGACAATCGACGGGATGTCGAGCGCCTCGGTAATGTCGCGCTCAAAGAGCGGGCTTGCCTCCTGGAACACCTCGAACGGCAGGTCCTCAAGATTGCAGCCGCGCTTCTCGCACATCAGGACCAGATGGCCCACCACGGCATGTGCCTCGCGGAACGGCAGGCCACGCTTGGCCAGGTAATCGGCAACATCGGTGGCGGCAAGGTGCCCCACGCCGCACTCGCGCGCCATGGCATCCTCGTTGACGGTCCAAGTCGAAATCATTCCGGCCATAACGGACAGGCACTGCATGAGCGTATGGGCGGTATCGAGCGCGCCCTCCTTGTCCTCCTGCAAGTCCTTGTTATAAGCAAGCGGCAGGCCCTTCATGGTCACGAGCAGCTGCACCAGGTTGCCATAGACTCGGCCGCTCTTGCCGCGGATAAGCTCGGCAAAGTCGGGATTCTTCTTCTGCGGCATGATGGACGAGCCGGTGGAGTAGGAGTCGGAAAGCGTGATAAAGCCAAATTCGGAGCTCGACCACAGCACAATCTCCTCGGAAAGACGCGACAGGTGCATGGCCATGACGGATCCGGCGTAATGCAGATCGAGCAGAAAATCACGGTCGGAAACGGCATCGAGCGAGTTGGGGATCACGCCCGCAAAGCCAAGTTCGGCAGCCGTCATCTGGCGATCGAGCGGATAGCTCGTACCGGCAAGCGCGGCAGCACCCAGCGGGCAGTTGTCGGCGGCATCAAAGGCGGCCTTCAGGCGCGTAAAGTCGCGCGCGAACATCCAGGAATACGCCAGCAGATGATGCGAGAGCAGCACGGGCTGAGCGTGCTGCATATGCGTGTAGCCCGGCAGAATCACCTTGTCGTACTTCTTGGCCGCATCCACCAGCACATGGCGCAGCTCAAGATTGGCCTCCATGAGCTCCTTGGCCAGCGCCTTGACGCCCAGGCGCGTATCGGTCGCCACCTGGTCGTTGCGCGAACGGCCGGTATGCAAGCGCTTACCGGCCTCGCCGATGCGGCGCGTCAGCTCGCTCTCGATGGACATATGAATGTCTTCGTCGTTGATGTCGAAGGTAAAGTTGCCGGCATCGATATCCTGTTCGATTCCGGTCAGGCCCTTGGCAATCGCCTGCTCGTCCTCGGCACTGATGATGCCCTGGGCCGCCAGCATTTTGGCATGCGCCTTAGAGCCGGCGATATCCTGCTTATAGAGATGTTTGTCGACCGGCAGCGACGCGCCAAACTCCTGCGTGACCTCGGCCACGCCTGCCTCAAAACGACCGCCCCAAAGAGCCATGGAACCGTCCCCTTTCTCCAAATACCAAAACAAGCGCCCAAAGCAATGCGCCCTGTCACTAAAGCGATTTTTCAACCGCTAGTTTTACACACTCCCTGCCGTGCGCTGGGCCATGTAGCTAATTTGCAAAGAAGTGACGCGCCATGCACTTGGCGCCCAACGTCTCCCTCCGGATGTTGCCCTGCGAACCATCGATCCAGGCCTTCAGGCTCATAGGGACGTCCTCGACCCTTGCAGCATCGAACTCGGGCGCGAGAGCAAGTAAAGCATGCGCGATAGCATTGAACATAATGGATACTCCTCATATATAGGCGCAGAGCCGCCAAATTGATAGAAGGAGCCCCGCCGGACAACCCCGGCGGGGCTCGGACTCAGCCGCAGACGCGGCATCATATATGCGGGCGGAACGTAGGGGCCACCGATGTTAAGAAGTGTCAGCAAGCATAACGAAAGGTAGGGACCCCGTGCGCCCGTTATGTATCACGCGGATGGGCCGCGCGGATACCAAGGGAAGGAGGCGCTAGGCCTGGGCGGCAGCAGAGCTGGGGCCCTGGACCTTTGCCCACGTCTTGAGCGACAGCGTATCGATCTCGATAAAGCCGGCGCTGGCCTTCTCGTCAAACGTGGTGTCGCGGTCGTAGGTAGCCAGGCCGTAGTCGTAGAGGCTGAAGGGACTCTTGCGGCCGACGACATGGCAGTTGCCCTTAAAGAACTTCAGACGGACGGTGCCGGTCACGAACTTCTGGGTGTCGGCCATAAAAGCGTCGAGCGCGTTTTTGAGCGGGCTGTACCACTGGCCGTTGTACACGGCGGTGGCCCAATCCTGCTCGAGCTTAATCTTGGTCTTGAGCAGGTCGCCCTCGACGCAGATGTCCTCGAGCGCCTTGTGGGCGGTGATGAGCGTCAGGGCGCCGGGAACCTCGTAGCACTCGCGGCTCTTAAGGCCCACCAGGCGATCCTCGACCAGATCGAGACGGCCAAAGCCATTGTCGCCGGAGATCTTGTTGAGGGCGATGACGATCTCAGAGAGCTTCATCTTCTTGCCGTCGACGGCGACGGGCTTGCCGGCCTCAAACTCAATCTCGGTATACGTCGGGGTGTCCGGCGTGTCCTCCGGATTCTTGGTCATAACCCAAGCGTCGTCGAGCGGCTCGTTCCAGGGATCCTCCAGGTGACCGCACTCAATGGCACGACCCCACAGGTTGTCGTCGATGGAGTAGGGGTTGTCGTTGGCACCCTCGGGAACCGGCACGTTGTGGGCGTGGGCATAGGCGACCTCGTCGGGGCGACACTTCAGGTCCCACTCGCGAACCGGGGCGATAACCTTGAGCTCGGGGTCGAGGGCCTTGACGGCGGCCTCAAAACGGACCTGGTCGTTGCCCTTGCCGGTGCAGCCGTGGGCGACGTAGGTCGCGCCAAACTCGTGGGCGACCTCAACAAGCTTCTTGGCAAGCAGCGGGCGAGACAGGGCGGAGAGCAGCGGATACTTGTTCTCGTACATGGAGTTTGCTGCAATGGCTTTGGTCAGGAACTCATCGGAGAACTCGTCGCGCAGGTCGAGTACCTGGCAATCGAGAACGCCCAGGTCGAGCGCCTTCTGCTTCTTGGCATCCAGTCCGGTCTCTTCCTGGCCCACGTTGCCGCAGACGCAAACGACATCGAGATTCTTCTCGTCCTGGAGCCACTTGACACATACGGATGTATCAAGACCACCGGAATATGCGAGAACGACTTTTTCCTTGCTCATGGCTGTTTCCTTTCGCCCTTGGTAGCTAATTAGAACATCGGTCAGTTGCAAGTCACTTTGAGGTCAAAAACCGTGCAATATCAGGTTAAATAGCAAAAAGCAGCACAGCATGCCCTAGAAACATGCGTTTATATCGTGCTAAAACCCAACGACCTCAAAATGACTCTGTTGAGGCAATTCGCCCCATGCGGACAGAGACGATTGTTATCGTCGTCGGGAAATTGCGCGCTGGCGTCGGATGGCATTGTCTGCAGTGGTGATGATCTTTACGAACTGCATCTGCCTCTCCTCTCACGTATCGCCGGGCGCAATTCAAATATCGCAAACGGTACCTTTTCCTCGGTAAACGGCTCTTTTGCCGTCTCCGTTTTCGATGTTCGCTATATTACGATAAAGTGCACGCTGCGCAAGCGACAAATTCAAATTTCTGAAAAGTTTTTTCATTAGTTTGTGAATTGCAGTGCAAATACGCACCATTCCTGCGAAAATACGCTCGACTACTAGTTGATGGTTATAACGTCTGAAACAATCTCGAAACGAAAGGCTCGCTTTTATGCAAACTTACGAATCGGACACCAATATCGGAAGCATTAAGATTCTCGCCGTCGACATGGACAAGACGCTGCTCACCGACAAGCGCGTGTTGCCGCAGGGTCTTGATGAGCGCCTGGACAAGCTCGCCGACGCAGGCATTGTATTCTGCCCCGCCAGCGGACGTCCCGCCCCCAAGCTCGAAGAGATGTTCGAGGGCATTAAGAACCGCCTCGCTTTTTGTCCCGATAACGGAGCGTGCGTGATCTATCGCGGCAGCTATATCTATAAGAGCAATATTGACGTGGAGCTGTATCAGCAGGTCTTGAGCCGTGCCTCGGAGGATCCTCGCGCTGTCCCCGTCCTGTGCTGCTTCGACGAGTTCTACGTGCTTGCCCGCGACCATCAATACCACGACGAGATCAGCGTCTACTACAACACGATCAACTACGTCGATAGCTTTGAGGGCCTTGATATCGAGTCCAACAAGATTTCGATCTTCTTCCCCGCCTACGATGCCGAGCCAGCGTTTCGCGAGGACTACAGCCCCGAGTTCTCGGACAAGCTCTACGTCACGAACGCCGGGCGCGAGTGGATCGACTTCATGAACCTGGGCGTCGACAAGGGGTCGGGCGTAGCACATCTCTGCGAGCGCCTGGGCATCGATATCGCCGACGCCGCTGCCGTGGGCGATACGTACAACGACATCCCCATGCTGGAGCGCGTCGGGCATAGCTTTATCGTGGACAATGCCGAGGAGCACATGAACGCGCATGCCAAATGGCGCATTCCGAGCAACAACGACGGGGGCGTACTGACGCTCATCGACGCCATCTTGGCGGCTCGTTAACGTGGCTCGTCGGACCTGGCCGGGGGGGGGGGGGGGGGTTTTTTTGTGGGGGGGGTGGGGTAATAGGGGGGGGGGGGGGGAGGGGGGGGGGGGGGGCGGGGGGGGAGGGGGGGGGGGGGGGGGGGGGGGGGGGGGAGTGGGGGAGGGGAGGGGGGCGGGGGGGGGGGGG
>CALLST010000170.1:0-6186 GCA_938011875.1 uncultured Collinsella sp.
GCGACGGCGCTCGCCGCCAGAGAGCACGTTGACCGGCATGTCGGAATCGGGCAGCTGCAGGGCGTCCATGGCCTGGCCGAGCTTGGAATCGATATCCCAGCCGTCGGCGGCGTCGATCTCGTCCTGGAGCTTTCCCATCTCGGCCATGAGGGCGTCCATGTCGCAATCCGGGTCGCACATCTCCTCGCCGATCTTGTTGAAGCGATCGACCTTGGCGATCATGTCGCCAAATGCCATGCGCACGTTCTCGATGACGGTCTTGTCGTCGTCGAGCGGCGGCTCCTGCTGCAGGATACCCACGGTGTAGCCGGGGGTGAGCTTGGCATCGCCGTTGGAGACCTCCTCGATGCCGGCCATGATCTTGAGCAGGGTCGACTTGCCCATACCGTTGGGGCCCACGACGCCGATCTTGGCACCGGGGTAGAAGCTCAGGGTCACGTCGTCAAGGATCACCTTGTCGCCATGGGCCTTGCGAGCCTGATACATCTGATAAATGAACTCCGCCACAGTCATTTCTCCTTATCTAGCTGCGGAAATCTTCTCCCCCTCTCCGTTTTGGAAAAAGCGGAGAGGCAGTTCGCGCGTTCTAATAAAAAGGGGCATGGTTGCCCACACCCCCTAATACTACCTGGGAAAAGTCCCCCGGAACATACTATGAACTGCGTACGCTAGTTTTCCGCAACCTTAACGAGCGGCTCGCTGCGATTTGCGCCACAACAGATACGAGTAGACGTAGACGGCTCCAACCGAACCAAACGCCAGAACCGCAATCACCGCGGCGACGACTTCACTCGAAAGCACGCTGCCTGCCACGCCCATCACAATCAGGCCAATACCTAGCACCATAAAGCAGGCGCCGCCAAAACGCTGCGTACGGCGCCAGTTCTCGGGATCGGCAAGCGCCCAGGGTGTCTTGATACCGAGCGTATAGTTCTGCTTCACACGCGGCAAGTAGTTGCCTACGCCGATGAACAGCAAACCGACAGCACCGGAAATCAGCACGTTGACCGAACCGACCGCCGGCACCACGCCCCAGACCGTAAGCTCTCCCAGCCAGCTTATGGCGCACATGAACAAGGTGAAGGCGATTACGAAGCCCTGGTAGAACTTGCCCGAGGTTCGATATGCCTCACCTTTGGGGTCGATGCGCGGCACCACGCAGAACATTGCGAGAAGCGCCAGAGGCAGCACGCCGAGCGCGGAGGCCATCCAGCTAGGACCCCAACCGTCGACGGCGCCGTTCGCGCCCCAGTGCGTGGGAATCTGCGCAGGCAAGCTCGGCATCACCATGAGGTGCGCTACGACATTGGCGACGCACAGAGCGACCAGCGCAATCCACACGCGCGACGATACCCCCGTGGGGTGAATGCCCTTGTTTTCGTTATTCATCCTTATCACCTTCCGTGTTTGTAAAGCCCATAAACCAACCGATCAAGTCCTGCATGACGGTGGTGTTTAAGCTGTATACGATGTTTTGGCCATGGCGCTCGTCGGTCACCAACCCGGCGTTTTTGAGCGTCGCCAAGTGATGGCTCAGCGACGGCTTACTGATATCGAAATGCTCGGCAAGCTCCCCCGCCGTGCAATTGCCCTCGCGCAGCAACTCCAAAATGCGCCGTCGCGTTGGATCGGCAAGCGCCTTAAAACCCTCTCCCGGCATAAGACCTCCTCTCATCATCTCTCATGACGCGCACACTATACTCGATATTTAGATGTTTGTCTAACTATCTAATACAGGAACATCTATAGAACATTCGTTCGTATTTAGCTACAATGGAAGTTGAAGCAGATGGGCCAGCTCCCTCTACCCGAGAAGGAGATGGACTATGAGTATTGACGATGTCCTGACGTTGTTATTGCTTGTAATCGCGGCTGTGGAGCTCGGCATCCACATTGGAGGTCGAATGAAATAGCCGCCCCCGCGTAATGCGAAGACGGCCACTTCTCACGCTACAAACGTGTTTTGGAGTTGGCCAACCCGCTGCAACGGGTGCCATCTGCTTCAATCTTATGCGAATCCCGACCCCATTTCAACAAGCCCAAGGACTCAAATGGAATCGCGATAACACCTATAATGGCGATAGCTAAAACACGATTCGCTCCCCCATCGGAGGATGTTTATGACCGAAACCACAGCCGCAGCCGCCATCGAGACACGCGACACCAAGCTCGAGATTATCATGGGCCGCGAGGCACTCGATAAGCTCGCCGATGCTACGGTGCTAGTGCTCGGCTGCGGAGGCGTGGGCTCCAACTGCTGCGAGGCACTTGCCCGCGGCGGCATCGGTCATTTCGTCATTCTGGACAAGGACATCATCGCGCCCAGCAATATCAATCGCCAGGCCATCGCCTTTCACAGCACCGTCGGCAAGCGCAAGGTTGACGTGATGGAAACCATGATCCACGATATCAATCCTGCCGCCACCGTCATCAAGCGAACTGAATACCTGTTGAGCGATAACATCGACGAATTCTTTGCGAGCATTTTGGAGCAGACGGACGGCAAGCTCGACTACGTCGTCGACGCCATCGACACCATCTCGGCCAAGCTCACCATTGCCAAATATGCTCAGGACCACGACATTCGTTTGGTTAGCTCCATGGGCGGGGCCAACAAGCTCCATCCCGAGTGCCTCCGCTTTGCCGACATCTTCGATACGGTGCGCGACCCCATGAGCCGCATCATGCGCAAAGAGTGTAAGAAGCGCGGAATCAAGAGCCTGCATGTACTGTTTA
This sequence comes from uncultured Collinsella sp., assembly GCA_938011875.1. Classification (GTDB taxonomy): domain Bacteria; phylum Actinomycetota; class Coriobacteriia; order Coriobacteriales; family Coriobacteriaceae; genus Collinsella. The sequence goes on from CALLST010000170.1 coordinate 2,737, forward strand.
GCTGCGAGGAATCGGTTAAGACACAGCCCCGCGACCCCTCCAACATCCACGAGCGTACCGAGCTCGGAACCGCCAGCTTTATGCCGCCTATCATGGGCCAGATGATTGCCGGCGAGGTTATCCGCCAGATCAGTGGCCGCGGCACCGAGCGCGTACGCGCCGATGGCCAGTGCCTGGACTAGCGGAGCGCGCCAAGATGGAGCCCCGGTTAATTGATGCACACTGCCATCTTGATTTAATGGCCTACCCGAATGCTGTTGCCGACGAAACTGCGGCTATAGGGCTGGGGGTCTTTGATTGCGGGATCGACCCACGCGACTTCGCGGCAGCAAAAAAGCGGGCCAGCCGCTACCCAAACATTATCGCGGGCGTCGGCCTCCATCCCTGGTGGCTCGCCGACGGCCGCTGCGGTCCTGCCGAAGTCAATCTGCTTTGCGAAGTTGCAGCCCAAGAGCGCTACATCGGCGAGGTGGGACTCGACTTTTCTGCGCGCTTTGCCGGAAGCGAGCCGCTGCAAACACAGGCACTTGACCGGCTCTGCGAGGCTCTCGCGCAACATCCTCTTACCGGGCGTGTGATATCAATTCACGACGTTCGTTCGGCAGGAGCCGTACTGGACGTCCTCGAATCGCATGGACTACTCATCCCAAACCCCGACTCCCCCGTTATCATCTTCCACTGGTTTAGCGGTACTTCGGACGAACTCGTCCGCGCGCGTAATGCAGGCTGCTATTTTTCCGTCAACGAACGCATGCTCGCGTCTAAACGAGGACGCGAATACGCACGACAGATTCCACTCGATCGTTCGCTGCTCGAGACCGATGCACCGGCGGAGGCAAGCATAGAAACAAGCGCGCAATCGCTTATCAGATCGCTCACAAGGACCTCGATGCGCATTGCCTCGCTCAAAAACTGTGACGCAAAGCGCATCGAGTCGGCAGTTTTAGCAAATGCGCACTCTGTTTTTGACCTTCGCTAACCCCTGTGGGCAAAAATGCCAAGGGACATGCGAATCGCACAACGCAGTCCCTATTTTGGAAGGCAGTACAATTCGGCAGCATTACACCAATTCGTGCATGAGATCACAGTTGCGTGCATACAATTCGTCAAAGATATGGCGGCGCGACGCATATAACTCGTGGGCAGTCATATCGGGCACGATTGTTTGCGCAACGCCAAGGACTTGGGCGAGCTCATCCCACGATGCATAGGCGCCACCTGCGAGAGCTGCCATGATGGCATCACCGAAGCATGCGCCCACCGTAACCTTGGCAACCGAGACCTCGCGCCCGCATACGTCGGCGATGGCCTGCATCCAAACTGGATTTTTGGTTCCACCTCCGACAAGCATAATGCGCCCAATTGGCAGTCTATGCTCTCGCTCGATAATGTCGACATGGGATGCAACGGTATACGCGACGCCTTCCAAGGCGGCGCGAACCATATGGGCTCGCGTATGCCTTCCGGTCAGGCCAAAGAAGACGCCGCGCGCCTCGGGATCGTTGAGAGGAGTACGCTCCCCCGCAAAGTACGGCAGGCACAGGAGCCCATCGGCACCCGGCGCCACACCGGCGGCATCATGCGCCATAACCGTATATGCATCGGGGCCACCGTGGCCCTCGGCCTCTACGGCGTCGCGATACAGCTCTTGGCGCAGCCACGATGTGAGCGCACCCGCCGTATTGGTCCCCGCGCAGATCCCATAAGTTCCGGGAATGATAAACGTCCCTGGCCACAGGCGAGCATCATCGACCATATGATCAGCTAAGTAGATGAAATACGCCGTGCTCCCCAACTGAACCATCATATCGCCGGGACGGAATACACCCGTCGAAATGGCCTCGGCACCAGAGTCGCCCGTTCCCACTAAGACAGGTGTCCCTGCCGCGAGCCCCGTCGCCTCAGCCGCACGCCGCGTAATCACCCCGGCAATATCGGTAGCCGACATTACCTCAGCCATCTGGTCAGGCCGGCAGAAACGAGCACATTCCCGAGCATCAACCTTCCAGGTGTAGCGGTCGTATAGGGGAAGAAAATCCTCCGCCAAATAACGGTCCACCGTAAAACGCCCCGTCAACTTTGCGCACAGAAACGATGACGCCGTCAGGAACTTCGCGGCACGTTCGTGCACCTCGGGCATATTCTCCTTAAACCACAAGATCTTGGGAGCAATATCTGACGAACAGGGATCGTGCCCGAAAAGCTCGCGTGCGCGATCTGACCCATATTCGGAAAGAAGCTCGTCAATCTGCGGTTTCGAACGTGCATCGACTCCATACAAAATCGCGGGCGCCAGCGCGTTGCACTCGGTATCGACCGGCACACAGTCGCAGCCCAATGCGGAAAGGCCCACGCATCCGATCTGTGCCGCGTTAACCCCCGATCGCGCCACCAGCTCGCGCGACAAGCGGCAAAAATCGCCCCACCAAACGGCCTCGGCATCATGCTGGTACCATCCGTCACACGGGTTGTCCGTCTCATGTCCACAAGAGGCTTGGCAAACGATGTTGCATCGATCATCGATTAAAACGCCTTTAGAGGCGCTTGTCCCAATATCAATACCCAGATAGAGCGCCATAGGTGCCTACTCCCCTCGCGCCGTACGAGCGGCAGCCATAAAACGAGCTACCCGCTCAACATCAACCGGGGCATCCAGCTTTCCGTCGCGCTTTAAGCAGGTGCCGACAAACGCGCCATCGTAGTGAGCAAATACGTCAGCCACGGAATTTTCGCGACAACCGGTGCCACATACCACAGGCACTTCGTCAACACGCTCGCGGACCTCATCGGCAAGCTCGCCCGAAGCGCCACGACCGGCAGCCGAACCACCGAGGACCATCGCATCCGGTAGGCTATTAAAGAGAAGTGAATCGGCAATGTCCGCAGTCGTGCGGTCGTTGAGATAAACCTCTCCCTCGCTCGTGATGAAGTGAAAAAGCTTGAGGTCGTCCAAGCGCAGCGCCGCCTTGCGACGCATGGTGTGCGCGAAATCTCGGTTAATCAGCCCGAGATCACCGGCCCAGGCACCGCAAAAATTACAGCGCGTGAACTGCGCATCGACGGCAGCGCACAGCTCGATTGTGGCATCACCATCGTAAATAGCCTCAGCTCCCCAAGGAGTCGACAGATCATGCGACAGAGCCCCGATTACATAGCCCATCGATGCAAGGGTTGAGGGAGAAACGTGCTGCTCATAGGGCATCGAGAGCTCATTGGTAATCAAAATGCCATCGACACCGCCCTGCTGCAACGCTTCGAGATCGCGCTTGGCGGCTTCCACGACCTGCGACACGCTTCCGCCCGGGTAATACAGTGGATCGCCCGGCAGAGGACGCAGGTGCAGCATTCCGATAACCGGCTTTTCGGTCTTGAACATCGAAGTTAGAAACGACATAACGTGCTCCTTCATAGGGTTATCGCAGGGACGCTACTCCCCCAGCACCTCGACGT
>CALLST010000171.1:0-1554 GCA_938011875.1 uncultured Collinsella sp.
GAGGAACTTTACCATTCCAGTCCATTGCTTCATATGTCACGTGACTCCCTTTATCCGCGAACTCGTTTGTATTGATATGCTAGACGCTCGTATGCGTCCGTGCGGCTGAAACGCTCGATTATTTCGAGGCTATTACCGGCATCGTTTACCGAAACCGCGGCGTGCTGCGGCGATTTGCGTCCGCGCCGCACGGTATAATAAATCCGTTCAACAGATCTGCCTGCCGAAGCGGGCATACACAGAGGACTCATCGCTATGAACCGTGAGAGGTATCGCGGCGACCTGCCCCTATCGGGGGTGGGTGCCTATGTCATCGCTTAAGACGACGCATCGCTGGGCGGTCGCTCAGCAAAACCCCGAGCTCGAAAAGGAGCTTTCGGCTGGTCTGGGCATTCCCGGGCTGGTGGCGCGCATTATGGTCGCGCACGGCATTGGCTCAATCAAAGAGGGCCAATTGTTTTTGACGCCTTCGCTCGATCGCGACTGGGCCGACCCACTCATTATCCCGGGCATGTCGGTCGTTGCCGACCGCGTCGAGCGTGCTATTCGCAACCACGAGCACATTGCAGTCTTTGGCGATTTTGACGTTGACGGTATTACGTCGACCTGCCTGTTGACCGAGGCGCTGCGCACGTTTGGCGCCGATGTTACGCCGTTTATTCCGCATCGCTTTGATGAGGGCTACGGTCTTTCGCGCGCGGCGCTCGACCGCGTTAACGAGCTCGCTCGCCCCCAGCTGATCGTGACCGTCGATAACGGCATTGCCGCTAAGGAAGAGGTTTCCTATCTGGAGAGCCTGGGGATCGATTTGGTGGTCACGGACCATCACGAGCCCTCCGACCAGGTGCCGCAGGGTGTGCCCCTGACTGACCCCAAGCTCGAGGACGAGGGCCCCTCGCGTGAGCTTGCCGGTGCTGGTGTGGCGCTCAAGCTGGTGCAAGTCCTGGGTGAGCGCCTGGGCAAGCCGTCGTATTGGCGTTCGCTAATCGAGGTCGCGGCGCTGGGCACCGTGTCCGACATGATGCCGCTCACGCCCGAGAACCGCGCGCTGGTTGCCGAGGGCATCCAGCAGATGCGCGTAACCGCTCGCCCCGGCTATATCGCGCTTGCCGCGCTCGCCAAGGCGGACCTTTCTACCATTACGGCCGACGGCCTGTCGTTTTCGCTCATCCCTCGTCTGAATGCTGCCGGCCGCATGGCTGATCCCAAGCTGGCGCTCGACCTGCTGCTTGCCCGCGATCCCATCGAAGCAAGCGCACTGGCGGCTGAGCTCGAGGAAATCAACCGCCAGCGCCGTGAGATCGAGGCGGAGCTCACGCGCGATGCCATGGCAAAGGTCGAGGAGGCCTATGACGGCGGACGCGCGATCGTCGTGGGCGGCGAAGGCTGGCACGAGGGCGTCAAGGGCATCGTGGCAAGCCGTCTGACCAACCGCTACCACGTGCCGGCGCTGCTGTTCTCGATCGAGGACGGTATCGCGCGCGGCTCTGGTCGCTCGGTGGGCAAAGTTAACCTGTTTGACGCCGTCGAGCGCTGTTCCGACCTGCTGATTCG
>CALLST010000172.1:0-14067 GCA_938011875.1 uncultured Collinsella sp.
TGCCGCATACTTCCGAAAATAGGGGGTCAGATAAAGCCCCAGACGTTGCTTTTTGCCTAAAAATACTCGTCGAGGAAGTTGTTGACTGTGTTCCAGTAGAGCTCGGGGTCAACTTGCGCGCTCTTGGCGTGGGCGGCGCCATGGATGGTGAGCTTTTGCTTGGCTTTGCTGGCGCACGCGTCGTAGTTTTGGTCGAGCATGTCGTACGGCACAAAGGTGTCCTGGTCGCCGTGGATAAACAGCATGGGAACCGTCGCGTGTTTGAGTTGCTCCACACTGCTCGCCTTATGAAAGTCGTAGCCCGCGCGCACGTTGCACACCAAGTTTGCTACATCGAGCAAGGGAAAGCTGGGCAGGCCGAACACGTCCTTGAGCTGCAGAGAAAACTCGTCCCAAACACTCGTATAACCGCAGTCCTCGATAATGCATTTCACGTTTGCGGGCAGAGATTCTCCCGCCACGTTCATAGCGGTTGCTGCACCCATCGACTCGCCAAAGACCAGGATGCGCGCCTCGGGGTCAGCCTGAACGATTTGCTCGATCCATGCGACGATATCGAGGCGCTCGGGCCAGCCCATGCCGATATAGTCGCCGCCGGAGCGCTCGTGGGCGCGGGCGGCAGGCGCAAGCACGTTCATGCCGCGGTCGTGGAAGCGCTTGGCGTATCGGGCCATGCCGATGGGCTCGTTGGTATATCCATGCAGGCAGACGGCGTAATCGTGGGTGTTCTCCGAGGCGGCAAAATACCAAGCGGCAAGTTCGGTTCCGTCATCTGCGGTGAGGCTGCTGCTCTTGCGGTTTTCTTTAAACCATGCCCGCGCCTCGGTGTCCTCGGCATCCGGCTGCTCGCCTTCTTTGTCGTTCTTGCTATCCTGCATCATCTTCATGGTGTAGGGCGCTTGGGGATTCAGGGCAAAGTCAAACAAAAAGTTGCCGGCAAACCCCAGCAGCGCGACAACGAGCACCAGCGCAACGACGCCGGCTATCTTGAGCTTTCGATGGGAACGTGCGTTTTGAGCCATGCGGTATTCTCCTATAAGATGTTAATACATCAACATTTAATGCAAGCGCATTATGGACGTTCGCCGTTGATGCGTCAACAAGCAAAGAATGGGTAAACAAAGGGTCACGTATGGTGCAAATTTCGCACGTACCTAGACGCTTTGATATAGTGTTGAGAACTCTTTACGTTGGAGGATGTAACCGGCATGTCCGATTCGAGCGACAGTTCTAAGCCGCGACCCAAGACCGCGGCCGTTCCACACTACACGGTGGGCGAGGAGATCATGAACTCCGTCACCCATGGTGTCGGCTGCCTGCTGGGCATCGCGGGCCTGGTGCTCCTGATCGTATTCGCCGCCCTGCGCGGCGGGGGCCCGGCCCACATGGCCGCGGCAATTGTCTATGGCGTCAGCATTATCCTCGAATACCTAGCCTCTACGCTCTACCATGCGATTCAGCCCGCGGGCGCTAAACGCGTGTTCCGCATTATCGACCACAGCTGCATCTACCTGCTCATAGCCGGCAGCTATACGCCGTTTTGCCTCATCACGCTCGCAAACGACGGCGGCGCTGTGCTGTTCTTTGCCGTGTGGGCCATCGCCATCATCGGCATCGCCCTCGAGTGTTTTATGCGTGAGCGTCAACCGCACTGGGTAAGCGGCCTGGTCTACCTGCTGATGGGCTGGCTCGTCGTTTTTAAGCTGCCCGAGCTCGTGGCGCTGCTCAACCCCGTGGCACTTGCCCTGCTCGCCGTCGGCGGCGTGTGCTACACCGCGGGCGTGCCGTTCTATATCGCCAAAAACGTGCGCTATCTGCACAGCGTGTTTCACCTGTGGGTGCTCGCCGGCAGCATCTTCCAGTTCATGGCGGTGATCCTCTTCGTAATCTAGCGACCATGCCTGCGCCCGCGGGCCCGTCCGGGCGCCCGCCGGGTGCAACTGCCGTATCCGCCATCAACGTTTTACCCTGACGCCCGAATCTTGGAGGTTCGAGAAACTCCCGATGGACATAACCATCTCCCTTATCACCACCCTCGTTTTGACCCTCATCAACGGCTACTTCTCCATGTCGGAGATGGCCCTCACCACGGCCAAGCGCGCCGTACTGGAGCACGATGCCGAGGAAGGCGACAAGCGCGCCGAGCGTGCCATTAAGCTGGCTGCCGACTCCGACCAGCTGCTCGCCACCATCCAGGTCGCCATCACGCTCGTGGGCTTCGCCTCGTCCGCCGTCGCCTCGACGAGTCTGTCCGACCCGCTCGCCACGTGGCTCATGAGCTTTGGCATCGCGCCGCTCTCCGCCATCGCGCGCGGCCTGGCGCCGGTCATCATCACCGTCGCGGTCGCCTTCGTGTCCATTGTGATCGGCGAGCTTGTGCCCAAGCGCATCGGCCTGGCCAACGCCGAAGGCGTGTCCAAGCAGGTCGTGGGGCCGTTGTCGTTTTTCCAAAAGATCGCTCGTCCGCTCGTGTGGCTGACCGGCGCTTGCTCCGATGGCCTGGCCCGCATCCTGCGCATTAAAAGCGCCGACGACCGCCAAAACGTCTCGGAGGAAGAGATTAAGTACATGGTCTCGGAGCAGGACGACCTGCTCGACGAGGAAAAGCGCATGATCCACGAGATCTTCGACCTGGGCGACACCGTTGCCCGCGAGGTCATGGTGCCGCGCGTGGACACCACCATGTGCGAGGACGACGAGACGGTCGCCGACGTGCTGTCCACCATGCGCCAGACCGGCTTTAGCCGCATCCCCGTCTATCACGAGGATCCCGACAACGTCGCCGGCATTGCGCACATCAAGGACCTGATCCAACCCGCGCTCGACGGCAAGGGTGACCAGCCCATCGCCGGCTTTTTGCGCGACGCCACCTTTGTGCCCGACACCAAGGACATCCTGCCGCTACTGTCCGAGATGCAGACCTCGCACGACCAGATCGTGGTGGTCGTGGACGAGTACGGCGGCACGGCCGGCATTATCACCATCGAGGATATCGTCGAGGAGATCGTCGGCGAGATCGAGGACGAGTTCGACCCCGACAACAAGTATCTCACGCGCCTTTCGCGCCGCGAGTGGCTCGTTGATGGGCGTTTTTCGTGCGATGACGCGATTGAGCTTGGTTGGCCGCTCGAGGAAAGCGATGATTATGAGACCATCGCCGGCTGGATTTTGGAGCTTTGCGACTCGGTGCCCGACATCGGAGAGGTGTTTGAGGTCGCGGGGTACAAGTTTAAAGTGCAGTCGATGCGTGGCCAGCGCATCTCGCTCATTCGCGTGATCGCTCCGGCCGAAACCGATAAGAAGGATTCCGAGCCCTCGGCAGATAAGCCGACGGTGTCGGGTGCGGGCTCTGCGGACCCGCACGACGGCGACGAGTAGGACAAGGAAGAGTAGGGGAGAGTTATGGCAGGCCTGTTCAACATCCTTAAGGTCACCGTCAGCGAGGACAAGATCTGCGCGCACGTGCTGGTGAACCCCGGCATGCCGCTCATGACCTCGGAGGATATCGAGGCTACGGCGCGCGTGTATTACCTGGTGCCGGCGATTGCCAAGCACCTGTGCCTGGGCGATTCTGGCCGCGAGTTCCAGGACTGCATGGGCCAGACCGAGCTTTGCCATCTGCTGGAGCATGTGACGGTCGAGCTCATGAACGAGACCGGGCTTGCCGGCAGCATCTCGTGCGGCCGCACGCGCGTAAGCGAGCACGACGAGCGCGTCTTTGAGGTTGAGCTTTCGTGCCCCGATGACGCACTGGCCATTGGTGCGCTGTCGTCGGCTACCTTTATGATGGACTGGGCGTACCTGCACGCCGACCAGCCTGCCCCCGACGTGGAAGGCACGGTCGCGGGCCTGCGCAACCTGGTGCTGGGCATGCGCGCCGAGGCCGAGGGCAAGGATCCTCACGAGGCCGTCGCCGCTGCGAACGGCGAAGATGCTGTCGAGGACGAGGGCGCTGACGAGGGCGATGTGCCGGCCGACGCCGAGTCCGTTGCCGATGCGACCGCCGAGCCTGTTCCCACCGAGCCCCAGGGTGTCCCCAACTTTGACGACGAGCCCCAGGTGGCGATTGATACCGAGGGCGCGGTTGCCGAGAACCACGAGGCCTCCGCTGCCGTCTTTGGCGGTGCGGCGACGGTTCCGGCAGGGCCTGCGCATGAGGGCGGCCTGCCGCTCGTGGACGGCGCCGGCGAGGACCCGGGTGCCACGGTGGCCATGCCGGCTATGCCTCAGGAGTAGGCCTACGCGTTTATCACCATCACGTACCTGCGCCTTTGCCGTACGCAGATGAGCGGAGCGGCAAGTGATGCGCTGCGGGTATAATGGACAGCATTCAAACGGTGGGCACCGACGTGCCCGCAGGAGAGGAATGATCATGGGTAAGACTTTCAGCTTTGTCTCCGGCGCACTTTTTGGTGCCGCTGCCGGCGCTATTGTCGGCGTTGCTCTGGCCCCGCGCTCGGGCGCCGAGACCCGCGCCATGGCTGCCGATATCGCCAACGACGCCTGGGACAATATGCGCGACACCTACGAGCACAGCGCCGAGGAGGCCCGTGCTGCGGTGAATGACTTTGGCCCGATGGTCGACGCCAAGACCGACGACCTGCGCGCCAAGGTCGACCTGGCCCGCGAGCGCATGGACCAGCTGCGCGAGCAGCTCAACGACGCCATTTCGGGCGGCAACGTGACGCCTGCCGCCGACGTCGTGGTCGAGAACGCCGTCGAGGCTGATACCGAGGCTGCGGAGCCCTCGACCGAGGCATAATGCGCGCCGGGGATTTTGTCGGCGCCAAGATCTATCGCAAGCCTACCGAGGATAAGCGCACCAAAAAAGACGGCACGCCGCGCAGCCCTAAAAAGCTCGGCAAGATTCACTTTCCGGTCTTTACCCCGGGCGGCACGCGCGTGGTGGGCTTTATGGTTCGCCAGTCCGATATTGCGGGCATGATTGAGCGCCCCGACCGTTTTGTGGCGCTCGATGCCATCGGCGTCTATGAGGGCGCCATCGCGGTGGATGACGCCAAGGACACCTACGATGCCGCTGCGGCCAAGCGCCTCGACATTAACCTTGACGATTGCATCATCTGGGTTGGTATGGACGTGCGCACGGAATCGGGCGATGTCGTGGGCTATTGTTCGGACGTGGAGTTTAAGCCGCGCTCGGGCATCGTTCAGATGTTCTATGTGACCGCCGGTGCCGCTTCGAGCGTGCTGGTCGGTGACACGCAGGTGCCGCCGACGATGCTGCGCGGCTACGAGAACGGCGCGATGATCGTTTCGGACGAGGTCAAGACACTCGGGTATTCGGGCGGCGCGGCCGCCAAGGCTGCCGAGGCCAGTGTCGTGGTGGGCGATAAGGTCAAAAAGGGCGCCAAGATGCTCGATGACAAGGGATCGGTCGCCGTGGACAAGGGCAGTCGCGCGCTGGGCAAGCAGCTCGGCAAGACGCGCGGCATGTTCAAGGCCTTTAAGGACGAATACCAAAAGGCGAGCGGTGGCTCGTCAAAAGCTAGCAAATAGCGACGTACCAAATGATGGGAGGCGAGCCGGAGACATGTTGCTCCGGCTCGCTGTGTTTATGGGGGAGGGCACATGCGCCAAAACGGATCCAATTTAAACGGGCGCTCCGGTGCGCGTCCGACGGCGCGCCGCGACCTGGGGCAGCTGCCCAGCGGTCGGCGCAAGCGTCACCGTAAGCCCGGCGCGATGTATCTCAACCATAGCCGCGGCTTTAGCGACCGCAGCGCTCGCATCGGCAACGGCCGCACGCCCCGTCGTCCGTCTCGCCTGCCCTATGCGCTCATCGCCGTGGGCTGCGCGCTCGTGTTGTTTATCGCAGCCGTCGTGGGCTACGTCAACCGCAGCGTGGACGTGGAGCTCAACGGGCAAAAGACCGCGGTGCGCGTGGGCTCTACGCTGCAGAATCTTATCGACGACCAGGAGCTGACCGACACCTATGACGCGGGTGACCTGCTGGCCGTCGACGACAGCGTGCTCAAGCGCCGCGGGGGCGAAAAGCTGTCGGTGAAGGTTGACGGCAAGCGTGTAAAGCAGGGCAAATGGGACAGCCGCGAGCTTGCCGGTGGCGAGAAGGTGACGGTCAAAGACGGCCGCAACATCTACGAGAAGCACGAGGTGCAGGCCACGGCCATTGAGCCCAAGCTGAAGGTCGAGGGCACGGGTGCTATCGAGTATGTGCAGACCTGGGGTGTCCAAGGACGCTCCGAGGTGTGGGTCGGCGAGCAGTCGGGCAAGACGCAGGACCGCGGCGAGGTTGTGCCCGCCACCGATTGCGTGGTCGAGTGTGCGAGTGTGGCGCCAAAGGGCAACGAGAAGGTTGTGGCGCTGACGTTTGATGAGGGGCCGAGCGGCGCCACCAAGCAGATCTTGCAGGTGCTCAAGGAGAAGGGCGTGAGCGCTACATTCTTCCTTTCGGGCGATGCCGCCGAGGCCTCGCCCGCCACGGCCAAGGCAATCGTTGATGCCGGGTGTGAGGTCGGCTCCAACAGCTACAGCGACGATTCGCTCAAGGGCGAGGATCGCGAGACGGTGCGCAAGCAGATTTCGAAGGGAACCGACGCCATTAAGTCGGCGACCGGCGTCAAGACGATGCTGTTGCGCGCCCCCTACGCCGCCTTTGACGAGCAAAATTGGATTGACTCGATGGACCTGGTGTCTGCCGTGGTCTCGTGGAATATCGACTCGGGCGACTGGTTGCTCAACGGTGCCGACGAGCAGGTCTCGACGGTGCTCGACTCGGTGACGCCGGGCAATATCGTGCTGCTCACCAATAGCGACGAGTGCGCCGAGCAGACGCTCGAGGCGCTGCCGCAGATTATCGACGGCCTCGTTGCGGACGGCTACAAGATCGTGACGCTCAGCGACCTGGTCAAGACGGACACGTCGCTGAGTAAAAAGCTCACCTCGCTGACGAAGGTCACCATGCCCAAGGACGCCGTGTTCCCCCAACTTGCCGAGGACGACGACACCACAGAGTAGTCATTGGGTAGTCGTTTAGGAACGTCCCCAATGACTATGTCACGGATGCGTCAGCGTTTGGTATGCCTGCAATGTGCAGCGCATAAATTCGGTGCCGCAGCGCAATGCTGATGCTATAGTTACTGCGGTTAATGAGGGTCAAGAGAAAGGTTACAGGTGAAATCCAAACCTCGACCATACAGTCGATGACCCCATGCAGGTGCTTTTTGCGCATGCACGGGGTGTAAGCGTCGAGCGGCGTGCCGCCCGCGCATGCGTATACATATCCAGAAGCCCCCGGACGCCGCACGCGCGGCCGCGTTCGGAGGAATAATGATGGGGAGCACCATTGAATTATCTGAGTGAGATGCTCAAATTGCCGGTCTTGGACGTCGATGGCGAAAAGCTCGGCGTGGTCAACGATTTTGGTATTGCTACCGGCGAAGTTTTTCCACACGTGACGTCGCTCGCGTTCCGCGGTCCCGGCAAGACGCCGTTTATGATCAGCTGGCGCAAATGGGTCGACCGTATCGACGAGACGGGTGTACACCTTAAGACGTCGGCCACCGAAATCCGTTTTTCGTACCTGCAGCCGACCGAGCTCCTGCTGGCGCGCGACGTGCTCAACAAGCAGATCGTCGACACGCAGGGCATGAAGGTCGTGCGCGTCAACGACATCAAGTTTTCCATGTCGGGCGAAAACCAGCTGCGCCTGCTGGGCGCCGAGGTCGGTGCCCGCGGTCTGCTGCGCGCCATCAGCCCCGCGCTCGAGCATATCGTCGAAGGCTTTATGAAGCACCTGGGCAAGCCGCTCAGCGAGGACATCATCGCTTGGTCCTACATGGACCTGCTCGACCGCTCGACCAAGAACATTCAACTCTCGGTGTCGCACAAGACGCTCGGCGAGCTGCACCCTGCCGACATCGCCGACATTATCGAGCAGCTCGACCCGCGCCTGCGTGCGCAGGTGTTTGCGCAGCTCGATACTGCCCAGGCCGCCGAGGCCATCTCGGAGTTCGATGACGACGAGCTTATGACCGAGATGCTCGAGGGCCTGTCCGACACGGACGCATCGTCGATGCTGGCCATGATGGACCCGGACGACGCTGCCGACCTGATCGACGAACTCGATTATGAGAAGGCCGAGAAGCTCCTGCGCCTGATGGGCGTCAAGGAAGAGAAAGCGATTCGTAACCTGCTGGGGTATGAGGACAACACCGCCGGCCGCATCATGACCTCGGAGTTTGTCTCCCTGCCCGCCACGGCAACGGTCGGTGACGCCATCGAGGCGATTCGCAAGCTCGACGAGGACTTCGAGAGCGTCTACTACGTCTATACCGAGGATCCGAGCGGCATGCTGACCGGCGTGCTTTCGCTGCGCACGCTGATCGTAGCCGACCGCGACGCCACGCTGGGTCAGCTGGCCTATCGCGACCTGGTCTATGTGTCGCCCGACGAGGACCAGGAAGACGTGACGGACGAGATGACCAAGTACGACCTGGTTGCCATCCCTGTCTGCGACGAGAACCGTCATATCCTGGGCATCGTGACCTTCGACGACGCCATGGACGTTATTGCCGAGGAGCATCAGGAGGACCTGCAGATCGCCGGTGTCGGCTCGGGCGATAGCGCGTCGGACGACTCGACGAACGTGCTCAGCTGGTTCGTGCATCGTCAGTACTGGGTCGTCGTGTGGGGCATCGCCTCGTGCATCATGGCAACGGTGCTGGGGACGGCGCTGGGCTCCGCGCATTTGGTGGTGTTCCCCATGTGCGCCATGCCGCTCGTGCTGCTGGCGGCCTCGCGCATGGTGTCGTTCGTCAAGAACTACTTCCTGGAGTATGACGGTCACGACGACGAGCCCAAGCCGTATCTGGGGTTCTTCTTCCAGAGCACGGGCATGGGCCTGATTCTGTCACTCGTGACCTATCTGTGCGCCCAGCTGGTGCGCACCGCTGCGTTCCCCGATGCGCCCATGTTTGAGGAGCAACTCTTTACCGGGTGCTTTAATATCGCTGCCATCATTTGCCTGGTTGGCAACATGAGCGCCGTGATTTACCTGATGGTGCTGTTCTGGCGTGACGAGCATGACCTCAACACGTCGGGCACCGCCATGAACGTTATTGCCGTCATGATCTCGTGCGTAGCGTACTGCGCCGCTGCGGTGCTGCTCACCATGTCGGTCATGGGTTAGGTGGTCGCGTGCAAAATACCAAGCAAAAGTCGGGCACCAAGCAAAAGCTGACCATCGCGGCCATCTTTGGCGCTATGGGTCCCGGTCTGCTGGCGGCGCTTTCGGGCAATGACGCCGGCGGCATTGCAACGTATTCCAGTGCGGGTGCCAGCTATGGCTACAAGATGCTCTGGATGCTTCCCGTCATGACTGTGCTGCTCATCGTGACGCAGGAGACCGCGGCGCGCTGCGGCTGCGTCACGGGCAAGGGCCTGGCATCGCTCATTCGCGAGCGCTTTGGCGTGCGCAAGAGTGTACTTGCTATGGCGGCGCTGTTGATCGCCAACACGGCTGTGACCATTTCGGAGTTTGCGGGCATCGCCAGCGGCCTTGCTCTCTTTGGCGTGCCGGCGAGCATCTCGGTGCCGTTGGTGGCGCTGCTGGTGTGGATGCTTACCATGTCGGGTAGTTTCCAGCGCATCGAGAAGATTCTGCTGCTGGTGAGCTGCGTGTTCGTGACCTATATTGTCGCCGCGTTTATGGCTGGCCCCAACTGGGGTGAGGTCGCGGTCGACCTGGTCGTGCCTAACATTCAAAATGATCCCAGCTACGTGTCGCTCGTGGTCGCAACGATCGGTACCACCATCGCGCCGTGGATGATTTTCTTGGCGCAGAACAACGTGGTCGATAAGAACGCGGGCGAGGACGATATCGTGCTGCAGCGCATCGATACCGTGAGCGGCTCGCTTGCCGCCGATGTCATTGCCGGCTTTATTATCATCACGACCGGTACGGTGTTGTTCCCGGCGGGTATTCAGATTAGCGATGCTGCCGATGCTGCCCGCGCGCTGGAGCCTATTGCGGGTCAGTGGTCCACGGTACTGTTTGCCTCGGGCCTGGTCGCGGCGAGCTTCTTGGCTGCCTGCGTGCTGCCAGGCGTTACGTCGAGCGCTATCTGCGAGGCATTTGGCTGGGAGCGCGGTGCCGACCGCAGCTGGGACGAGGCCCCGGTCTATCGCGGCATCATTACGGCCATCATCGGTATCTCTGCCGTGCTGGTGCTTATGCCCGGCGTCGATCTGTTCCAGATTATGATGACCTCACAGGTCATCAATGGTGTGCTGTTGCCCGTGGTTCTGGTGTTCCAGGTGGTTATCGCAGCCGACCGTCACATTATGGGTGCCAACCGCAACGGTCGCGTGTGGAACGTGCTCACTTGGGCGACTATCGCCGTGATTACGGTGCTGACAGTCGTCATGTTTGTGCTGCAAGCGATGGGCTACAGCGCTTAACGCCCACTTTTGCTTCCGAACAGGCCGCAGCGATGGGCTGCGGCCTGTTTTTTGTCTGCTATAGGATGTTAGTTATATAGCAATGGACAAAAAATGCCAAATATGAGTACTGTTGCTAAGTGAATAGCATTTACATCCTAAAAGATAATGAACATAGCCTTTAGTATGTTCATTAAAATTGGCTCCAATACGCCTTAAACCAGTCAGGTTGGCTGCTTTAGGGGGTTGTAGGGGTCGCTCGGACGTCATTTTGGGTGGTTTTGCCTGCTACTAAAATGGTAACAGTACTCATATTTGCCCTTTTTTGCCCACAGACCTTTGAGGGTGCGGCGAAAAGGGCTTGTTTTGATTGTTTGGGGCAGGCACGAGGGTCGCGGAAACGATGTCTGGAGCGACGGAGCGGCCTGGAATCCATCCGTAGAGGTCTTCATTGGCTGCGCCAGGAGTGTCCCTAACTGCCGGAGGGGGTGTCTGCCGTGGCAGACACCCCCTCCGGATGTGGGAAGTTTGCGCTGCAGGTTACTTGTCGGTGCCCAGCTTGTGCGGCTTGAGAGCGAGCGCATTGACGAGCGCGTCGGTGGCAGACTTGACGGCTGCCGGCTGCGGATCGTTGACGTGATCCTCGGGATGCACGGGCAGGTCCTTCTTGACTGCATCGTGGATCAAGTTGAGGTACTCAGTCACGCCAGTGGTCGATAGGTGCGTGCCATCGCCATCGAACAGGTCGTTGCGGTTGGCACTGTATCCGTACCAGTCGATAACGCGCACGTTCTTGTAGCGCGTAGCGGCGTTGGCGATGGCCTGGTTGGTAGAGCCAACCCACGGCTGCGGACTGCGCGTGTTCACAAACACCACAATACGCTTATCTCCTGCATCGGCCATGATGGCGTCGATCTGGTCGTCGGTTACCAAGCCGTTGGTGCCCAGTGCAAAGACCACGATCTTGCCGGCAAGGTTCTGTTGGAGATAGCCCTCAAATGTCGCGCGGCCCGCATCAAACTGGCGGCCCTTTTCGGCATCGATATGGCTGTGCGGGAACACGCCGTCAAAGGTGTCCACGGCACGCAGCGACACGGAGTCGCCGATCATAAGCAGATCGTAGGAGCCATCGGGGAAGCCGTCGTTGTCCTTGTCGGTGTCGTCGGCCGCCTGCTGGTCGGTGGGCGCGGTGTTCTTGGCTTCCTTGTTCAGAACTTCGGCGCCCTCACCGCTCAGCGCAGACGTCTCGGGCACAAAGATCAGGCCGCCCAGTGCAACGACCAACACGACAGCACAGGCTGCGCAGACAGGGACGTGCGCGCGTGCCCAGTTGACGGGCGTGGTGGTGCCATCGCGGAATTCGGCGACGGTGTGCCCAAAGGCGCCCTTCCTAAACGGCGTTTCGATAAAGCGATAGGAGCACTCGGCTACGGCGACCACCAGCAGCACCTGCAAAATGTACTGCCACCAGGGCGTATCGTTGATGTTGGCGACCGGGTTCATGAGCAGCAGCAGCGGATAGTGCCACAGGTAGATGCTGTACGAGCGCTTGCCAACCCACACGAGCGGCTCGGCGGACAGCGCGCGGGCAACCATTCCCTGGGGCTGCACACAGGCCGCGATGACCATGAGCGTGAGGATGGAGCATAACAGCGTGCCGCCGCGATACTGGAACGCGGTGTAGCCGTTGGTGAGCGCGACCATGGCGGCAAGGCCAACCAGGCCCACGACGCCCAACACATCGATGGATGCGGGCGAGGACCAAAAGCGCACGAGGGCGCTCGGCTGTGCCGGGGCAGTCTCGGCTGATTCGTCGGCCTTCTCGCCAGGTTTGCCCACGGCGTTCTTGCCGTGCTTGGCGGCGCCAGCCAGGCGATTGAGCCCCAAACGATGAGCGAGACGCACCGGCGCCAGGTCGCGATCGGGGATAAAGGCCATCCAGGCACCCAGTAGCAGCGAGAACACGCGGGTGTCGGTGCCGTAGTACACGCGGCTGGGGTCGGCGGCAGGGTTGTAAAGCACCATCATGGCGAGGGCAGATACCGCGGCAAGGCCCAGAACCACGCGGCGCGTGTTGGGCTTGCTCACATGCATGGATACCATGGCAAACAGCAGTGGCGGCCAAATCAGGTAGAACTGTTCCTCGATGGCAAGCGACCAAAAGTGCGTGAGCGGCGAGGGGTCGCCCAGAGCATTGAAGTACGAGACGTTTTGGGCAATCTGCCACCAGTTGTTGAAGAACAGCAGCGACGGCAGGATGTCGGGGCGCATCTTGGTGAGCATCACGTGGTTAAAGATGGTACACAGCGCGCAGGTCACGAACACTACCGTTACCACGGCGGGGACCAGGCGACGGATGCGGCGGATCCAGAAGCTCTTGAGGTCGATGCGGCCGGTCTTAGTGACTTCGTTGAGTAACAGGCGTGTGATCAGATAGCCCGAAAGCACAAAGAAGATCGTGACGCCAAGCAGGCCGCCCTGAGCCCACGTGAGGTTAAGGTGATAGAGCACCACCGCGACGACGGCGAGCGTACGCAGACCGTCGAGTGCAGGGATGTAGCGGGACTTGGGGCGAGCAGGCGTCTGCTCCGCGGCGGGAGTGTTGGCGCGGCCCGCGTTGTTGGCAGAAGCGCGATGGGGGCTCGCGGTGCGTCGCGGCTCGTTGGCACGGCGTTCGCCCTTCACGCGTTCGTGCGGTGCCGGCTCGTTGCCCGTGCGGCGTCGACCGCGCGAGCCCGATTGCGAGAATTGTTCCATAAAACATCATCCAATGACGAGAATAATCAGCACGCCTTCATTGTAGCTGCCTGCTCCTGTGAATGCTTGCTGCTGGCGCAAGCTCAAGCGCGCGTCCACATCAAAGTGAACTAAAGTTATAGGGGGTGCGAGAGTGCACAATCGATGGCCGACGGTGGGCACAAAGCCCGCAGATGAGGAGGTTTCCATGGCGGATCACAGCATCGTTGCGGTGTTCGGCAGCATGAACATGGACCTTTCGGTGGCGTGCGAGCGCATACCGCGTGCGGGCGAGACCGTCGGCGGCAGCGGGTTTATCACCAACGCCGGCGGTAAGGGCGCCAATCAGGCCGTAGCTGCCGCGCGTATGGGCGCTTGCACGCACATGATCGGCGCGGTCGGTCGCGACGCGTTCGGCGCGTCGCTCGTGGCGGGGCTCCAAGACGCCGGCGTGGACTGTGACTTTGTAGTGCATCGCGATGATGTGGAGACGGGAACGGCGACCATCATTCGCTGCGAGGGAGACAACCGCATCGTGCTGTCGCCGGGCGCCAACCATGCGCTTGCGGGCGAGGACGTTGCCCGCGCGCTGAGGCGTCTGGTGGCCGATGAACTCGATAGTGACGCCAGCAAGATTGCCCCGGCTGCCGGAAGCGTCTTTATCGCCCAGGGTGAATGTGACCTTGCAGCGACGGCCGATGCGCTTGTTTGCGCTCACGAGCTGGGGTTCTATACGGTCTTTAATCCAGCGCCTGCTTGTGAGTTACCTGCGGAGGTCTGGTCTGCGGTCGACTTGGTCTGCCCCAACGAGACCGAGTGCCAGGTGCTGACGGGTATCCTGCCCAAGGACGATGAGAGCTGCGTCGCCGCGCTCAAAGCCCTGCTTGCCAAGGGCGCCGGCGCCGCGGTCAT
>CALLST010000173.1:0-14039 GCA_938011875.1 uncultured Collinsella sp.
CTGCGCGCCGGCGGCCTGTTTGCCTGCGAGCTCTACGAGGGCGCCCTCGATGCCGCGGCCGAGCTCTGTCGCCAGGCAGGCCTTTCGGACGTGCGTATCGTCCACGACCTCACCGATCGTCCCCGCATCGTTCGAGCCATCGTCACCGAGCCCAAACAGCGTATTTAAGCTGAATAAATAGACATTTGCGCAAGTTTGTCCTTGCAATATACCGTAAAACTTCTACTATAGAAGGAGAAAGGTATGTCAAATCAGCTGCATCGGTACCGTATCGTGCTTGATTACATTGAACCTTGGCTTGATGAGCAGGATGAAGCTACGCTGAAGCAGATTTATGCAGACCTTTTGGTGCTCGAGAAGGAAGGTCCCAGCCTTGGTCGTCCGCTGGTTGACCGCGTAAAGGGCTCGAAGCTTCATCATTTAAAGGAGCTGAGAGTGACGTCGTGTGGTGGGCAGGTGATTCGCATCCTCTTCGCCTTTGACCCCAAGCGCCAGGCGGTATTGCTATTGGCGGGTGATAAGTCGCGAGCGGGATCGTCAAGGGCAAAATGGAACGGTTGGTATGCGATCAACATTCCAAGGGCCGAGCAAATATACCGTCGCCACGTAAGGAGGCTCGATCGAGATGGAACTGCATGAGTATATGGAATCTCGCGGGATAACACGCGACTCCATTACCGCCGAGCAGGAGAGGACTCGCGATCGTATCGAAGCCTATAAGCTTGCTCAGATTCGCAGGTTAAAAGATCTAACACAGGCGTCGGTCGCCCAGTTGATGGGCGTTTCTCAAAAACGTGTATCCGAGCTCGAGCGTGGGGAGTTGGGTTCGATGAGGCTCGACACGCTGAGCAGGTACGCAGAGAGCCTCGGCGGAAAACTGGTTGCAAGCATCGAGTTTCCCGATCGTACCGTTACGCTTGCGCGCTAAAAATCTTCAATTAACCCCCTCACTTTCACCGACTACTAGAGCCGCTCACCAAACCAACATGCGCTCTGGGCAAATAGGTTGAACGTTTCGTGCGAGAATGCCCCACAGTAAACAAACTTGCACCAGAGCGTAAGGGGCTGGCATACACATGCAGACGGTCTATCGGGTATACGAGGGAACGCGCGAGCCGCATCGGCTTGCCGTCGAGCGCACGGCCGAGGTGCTCGGCCGCGGCGGCCTGGCCTTGATTCCGACCGAGACCGTCTACGGTGTCGCCGTGGCAGTCAACGCCTTCTCGGGCGCCGTGCCCCAAGATACAAGCGAATTCCCATCGTGGCCGCGCGATCCGCAGGCTGCCGTCAATGGCGCCGCAGTTCCTGCGCTCGGCACCGGCTATCGCCGTATCTTCACTCTCAAGCAACGTGAGCTCACGCAAACCGTCGCTTGGCTGGTCGATGGCGTCGAAGCACTCGACCGCTATGGCGTGGATATCCCGGAAGAGGCCCGCGTGCTTGCCCGACGATGCTGGCCGGGCGCCCTGACTATCGTGGTCAAGGCGGCCCCCTGCGTGCCGACCTTTATGCGCGCCGCCGACGACACGGTGGCACTTCGCGCTTCGGCCTCGCCCGTGGTGCAGGCGCTCATCCGCGCCTGCGGCAGTCCCCTTGCCTGCACGAGCGCCAACACGCACGGCGCGCCTTCGCCGGCAAGCTTTGCCGCCGTCGAGGGTCGCATCCTGGAGGGGGTCGATGTTGCCGTCGACGCCGGTGAGACCCCGTGTCGCGACGCCTCGACCATCGTGTCGTTCCAGCACGGCGGGCTCCAGATCCTGCGCCAAGGCGCACTTCCCGCATCAGAGATCGAGCGGGTCCTGTCCGACCCGATGCAATAGAAGGGTGTAAGCGATGTCGTTGAATCTGGGCAGCCTGGGCATGGAAGATGCCTCGTTTAACTTTGGCGGTTCCTACATCATGGCGCTCGACTGCGGCACCACCTCGGTACTTGCGACCATCGTCGACGAGTACGGCTGCATCGTCGCCCAGGCGCGTCGTAGCGTCAAAACCAGCTTCCCGCGCCCCGGCTGGGTGGAGCAGGATCCCACGGAGGTGCTTGCCAGCCAGATCGGCGTGATGATGGAGGTTCAGTTTAAGAGCGGCATCCATTCCGATCGCATCGCCGCCATCGGCATCTCCAACCAGCGCGAGACCACGGTGGTCTGGGACCGCGTGAGCGGCCAGCCCATCTATAACGCCATCGTATGGCAGTGCCGTCGTACCGCGCCGGCAATCGACGCGTTGGTTGAACAGGGTTGCGAGGAGCTGGTGCGCTCCCGCACGGGACTTACGCTTGACCCGTATTTCTCGGCCTCCAAGGTGCAGTGGATTCTCGACAACGTCGACGGCGCACGCGAGAGCGCGGCGGCGGGCGACCTCATGTTTGGCACCATCGACACCTGGCTCATCTACAACCTCACCGGCGGCCAGGTCTTTGCCACCGACTACACCAATGCCAGCCGCACGGCACTCTTTAATATCCATACGCTCGATTGGGACGACGACCTGCTGGCGCTCTTTGACGTTCCACGTTCCATGATGCCCGAGGTTCGCTGGAGCTCGGGCGACTACGGCCGCGTCGCGAGCGACATCATGACCAACATGCCGCCCATCATGGGCGTGGCGGGCGACCAGCAGGCATCGCTGTTCGGCCACTGCTGCTTC
This sequence comes from uncultured Collinsella sp., assembly GCA_938011875.1. Classification (GTDB taxonomy): domain Bacteria; phylum Actinomycetota; class Coriobacteriia; order Coriobacteriales; family Coriobacteriaceae; genus Collinsella. The sequence goes on from CALLST010000173.1 coordinate 2,647, forward strand.
TATCCCGGCCAGACCAAAAACACCTATGGCACGGGCTGCTTTATGCTCATGAACACCGGTGACGAGATCGTCGAATCCAAGAATGGCCTGGTCTCCACCATCGGTATCGCTGCGGACGGCAAAGTCAGTTATGCGCTCGAGGGCTCTATTTTTGCCGCCGGTTCAACGATGAACTGGCTTCGCAACAACATGGGCATCATCTCGAGCGTGAGCGAGTCGGCACAACTCGCCGCTTCGATTAGCGACAACGAGGGCTGCTACTTCGTTCCCGCCTTTGCAGGTTTGGGTGCTCCCTGGTGGGACCCGCATGCCCGCGGTATCGTGTGCGGTCTGACCGGCGCCTCGAGCCGTGCGACCATCGTACGTGCCGCCTGCGAATCCATGGCATATCAGAGCTACGACGTGCTGCGCGCCATGGAGCAGGACGTGGGGCTTTCGATTGAGCGCCTGTCTGTCGATGGCGGTGCCTCGCGCAACGAGTTCATCATGCAATTCCAGGCCGACCTGCTGGATATCCCCGTGCTGCAATGCGAGACGGTGGAGACCACGGCAATCGGTGCCGCGTACTTGGCGGGTCTTGCCGTCGGCTATTGGGAAGACCTGGAAGAGCTGGAGCAAAATGCCCAGATCGTTAGGACCTTCCTTCCCCACATGTCCGCCGAGCGCCGCGAGCAAAACCTTGCGGGCTGGCGTGATGCAGTCAGGCGCTCACTCAGCACCTCACAGTAGGGCTGCGATGGGCTGCTCGATACAACAAACCGCTAAACTTATGCATGGCGTGCGGCGGCAACATTGCTGCGCGCCTTGTCAGCAAGGCCGTTTTGCGGCTGCAACGAAAGGGGCAATCAACCCATGACCGTCACCTACGATGCGTCCCGTGTGACGCTTGTCGATCATCCGCTCGTCCAGCACAAGCTGTCGATCCTGCGCGACAAAAACACCGGCACCAACCAGTTCCGTCAGCTCGTGCGCGAACTCGCGCTTTTTGACGGCTACGAGGCCATGCGCGACCTGCCTATGGAAGACGTCGAGGTCGAGACCCCCATCACTACCGCCACGTTCAAACAGCTTGCCGGCAAGAAACTCGCCATCGTGCCCATCCTGCGTGCGGGCCTTGGCATGGTCGACGGTATCCTCGACCTGGTGCCCTCCGCTCGCGTGGGCCACATCGGCATGGAGCGCGACGAGGTCACCCACGAGCCGCACGAGTATTACTGCAAGATGCCCAAGGATATCGACCAGCGCATCTGCCTGGTCGTCGACCCCATGCTCGCCACGGGCGGTTCGGCCGAGATGGCCATCAGCTACCTGCGCGAGCGCGGTGTCAAGGACATCCGCATGCTGTGCATCGTCGCGGCCCCCGAGGGCCTCAAGTCGCTGACTGAGAAGGATCCCGATGTGCATATCTATACCTGCGCCATCGACGACCATCTCAACGAGGCTGCCTACATCGTTCCCGGTCTCGGCGACGCCGGCGACCGCATCTACGGCACGCTCTAGTCGCTGGGCTAAGACGGCCGCGGCTGCAAATACGAAGAAACGGTGCGCGCGGTCGAACAAAAGGCGACCGCGCGCACTCCTGTTAACGGACGTTTTGCCCTGCAGGGTTCGAGAAAAACGTATTACCGTACCTGCGGCATAAAGAAGGTCTTAAGAAAACGAACAGGTGCGTATTAACCGATGCTTTTTCGGTTGTACTTTAGCGATTGGCTCGTACAATAGTCACCAATGTTTGGCGGGAACTGTTCTGTGAGGCGTTAAAAAGGAAAGTGAGGACGCCAGTGTTTCAGATAGCCGATCTGCTCGCTATCGTTGCAGGTGCCATCGCGGGCGCGATTGCCTTCCTTCCCTTTGTCTTTACGCTCAAGCCGGTTCTTGACGATAAACAGAATGCGGACATGCTCAAGGGTATGGTGAGTCTCGCGGTCTCGGCAATCGCGTTGCTTGTCTTTACCTTGGTTGTGTTTGTGTTGTTCGGAGAGGCATTTCGCATGTTCCTCCTGGGCGAGGCGATCGGCTTCGTGGCCTTTATGGCCGCCTGCGCGGTTCGCGTCGCCAAGGCGCTGCGAGATCCTCATGAGGTCGAAAGGTAAGTCGTGGAAATTTTTGAAAAGCTGCCTGATGAGATTAATCATCTGGTCAGCGAGTTCAGCTCCACCCCTGTCGTGGGCGATCTGAGCTGCGGCATCACGCAGTACTCGTTTTGGCTGATCGTCTCCACGATCGTGCTCCTGATCGTCCTGGCCGTGTTCAAGAAGAAGCAGACTTTGGTTCCCAAGGGCTTCTTCGTCAACGGTTTCGAGTACATCATCGAGTACGTCGAGAACGACATCGGCAAGGGCGTCGTGGGTGAGAACTGGAAGAAGCACTTCCCGTTCCTGTGCTCGCTTTTCCTGTTCATCCTGATCAACAACATGATCGGCCTGATCCCGGGAATGAAGCCCGGCACCGGCGCAATCGGCTCCACCGCCGCGCTCGCCATCTTCGCCTTCGTGTACTTCATCTACTACGGATGCAAGGCTCACGGCGTGATCGGCTACATCAAGAGCCTCGCCCCGCAGGGCGTGAGCTTCCCGATGAACGTGCTCGTGTGGGTCGTCGAGCTCTTCTCGACCTTCCTGCGCCTCATCACGCTCGCCGTCCGTCTGTTCTGCAACATGTTCGCAGGACACGTGGTCATGGGCTCGTTCGCCATCATGGCGAGCATGTTCATGCAGCCGCTGCTTCAGCAGGTTTCCGCGGCCCACGCCGTCGGCGCCCTGCCTTCGCTGGCCTGGCTTGCCATCCTCATCCTGATCTATGCGATCGAGCTTGTGGTCGGCGCCATCCAGGCTTACGTCTTCACGGTCCTTACCGCCGTGTATGTCTCCGAGGCAGAGGAGGTCGCGGAGGAGGAGTAGTCTTCCGTTCGCGCCTTAAAGGTAAGGCAATTCGTTAAACCGCCGGTGCCCGTACCCATGGAGCCCGGCAGTTATAAAAAGGTTATCCTGCGTGAAATAAGACACGCACGACAAAGGAGGAATCGTGGGAGTTATCGGTTACGGTCTCGGTGTTATCGGCGCTGGTCTTGCTATCGGCCTGTCTGCTCTGGGTGCTACGGGTGCTATGGCCCGTCAGCCTGAGGTCCAGGGCCGCGTGTTCACCGTCTTCATCATGGGCTCCGCCTTCGGCGAGGCTCTGGCTCTGATCGGCTTCGTTGTCGCGCTGATCGTTAAATAGCACGGAGCGTCAAGTATGAATCTTTCATCCCAGAAGAGCGCGATCGCACTCTCCGCGTCCGCGGCCGCGCTGCTCATGCCGGTTTCCGCGTTCGCCGAGGACGGCGCTGCCGGTGCGGACATCCTCATCCCTAAGATGGCGGAGTTCATCCCGGCGCTTATCGCCTTCCTGATTATCTGGATCGTGCTGGCCAAGGTCGCCCTGCCGGGCATCATGAAAACCATGGAGGAGCGCGGCAAGAAGATCGAGGAGAGCCTCGACGAGGCCGAGAAGACCAAGCAGGAGGCTATCGCCAAGCGCGCTGAGTCCGACTCGATCGTCACCGACGCCCGTCGTCAGGCTGCCGACATCGTTCTCGAGGCCCGTAAGGACGCCGAGTCCGAGCGCGCCCGTATCATCGAGGCTGCTCACAAGGAGGCCGAGGAGATCATCGCCAAGGCCCATACGACCGTCGAGGACGAGCGCAAGTCCATTTACGCCGGTGCCGCGAGCTCCATCGCCGACCTGTCCGTTGCCGTCGCCACCAAGATCGTGGGCGAGGCACTCGAGGACGATGCCGAGCAGAAGAAGCTCATCGAGCGCTACATCCAGGAAGCAGGTAGCCTGAATGCCGACTAGCCGCTATCAGGACAAGGTGCTCGAGACCTACGCGCGCTCCCTTCTGGAAGCCGCCAAGGCCGAGAACCATGTGTTCGAGGACCTCGAGATGATCGAGCGCTTGGCTTCTGCCAGCCCCGAGATCATCGCCGTGCTCGACACCATGTCCAAGCGCGACCAGCTCGACCTTCTTCCCAAGGTGGCAGCTGCCTTTAAGTATGTTGCCGAGGAAGACGAGGATGTAGTGGGCGTGACCGTCACCACGGCGATCCCGCTCGACGACGAGCTGCGTCAAACCATCACTAAGAAATGCGAGCAGGACTTCGGCCGCAAGGTATTCCTTATCGAGCAGGTCGACCCGTCTATCGTGGGCGGCCTGGTGCTCGAGGCCCGCGGCGAGCGTCGTGACATTTCCGTCAAGACGCAGCTGCGCATCGCGCAGGAGACCCTCGCAAACTCTGCTAATTCGTACGGAGGTGAAGCCTAATGTCCGAAACCCTCAATGCCCAGGATATCGCCAAGAAACTGCAGGAGCAGCTCACGAGCCTCTCCGCGACGGTCGATACGCATGAGGTTTCAACGGTCGACGAGGTAGGCGACGGCATCGCGCGCGTCTCCGGCCTCAAGAGCGCCATGGCAGGCGAGCTTCTGGAGTTCAAGAGCTCCGATACCGGTGAGACCGTCTTCGGCCTTGCCCAGAACCTTGACCGTGACGAGGTCGGCGCCGTTCTGTTTGGTGCCGTCGACTCCATCAAGGAAGGCGACGAGTGCCGCACCACTGGCCGCATTATGGATATCCCCGTGAGCCGTGCCATGCTCGGCCGCGTCGTCAATCCGCTCGGCCAGCCCATCGACGGCCTGGGCGACATCGTCGCCACGCACCGTCGCCCCATCGAGTTCAAGGCTCCCGGCGTCATCGATCGTACCCCGGTGTGCGAGCCGGTTCAGACCGGTCTGCTCGCTATCGACTCCATGGTGCCTATTGGCCGCGGTCAGCGTGAGCTCATCATCGGCGACCGTAAGACCGGTAAGACCGCCATCGCCATCGACGCTATCCTCAATCAGCGCGGCAAGGGCATGGTCTGCATCTATGTTGCCATCGGCCAGAAGGCCTCCACGGTTGCCAACATCCGCGAGACCCTCGCTCAGCACGGTGCGCTCGACTACACCATCATCGTTTCGGCCACCGCTGCCGATTCCGCCCCTATGCAGTACATCGCGCCTATGGCCGGTGCCGCTATCGGCGAGTTCTTCATGTACAACGGCGAGGACGGCAAGCCCGCCAGCGAGACCAACCCCGGCGGCCACGTGCTCGTCATCTACGACGACCTGTCCAAGCAGGCTGTGGCCTACCGTCAGATGTCGCTGACGCTGCATCGTCCGCCCGGACGCGAGGCCTATCCTGGCGACATCTTCTACCTGCACTCTCGTCTGCTCGAGCGTGCCGTCAAGATGTCCAAGAAGAACGGTTATGGCTCCATGACGGCTCTGCCGATCATCGAGACCCAGGACGGCGACGTCTCGGCCTACATTCCGACCAACGTGATTTCCATTACCGATGGTCAGATCTACCTGCAGTCCGAGCTCTTCTTCCAGGGTCAGCGCCCGGCAGTCGACGTGGGCATCTCCGTGTCCCGCGTCGGTGGCGATGCGCAGACCAAGGCCATGAAGCAGGTCGCCGGCAACCTCCGTCTGGACCTCGCTTCCTATCAGGAGCTCGCTGGCTTTACGCAGTTCGGCTCCGACCTCGACGAGGCTACTCAGAAGCAGCTGACCCATGGTGCTCGCATGACCGAGCTCCTGAAGCAGCCGCGTTACAAGCCGTTTGAGGTTGGCGAGCAGATCGTTACGCTGTTCGCTGGCAACGAGGGCTTCCTGGATGACCTGGGGATCGCCGACGTGCTGCCTTTCCGTGCCGAGCTCATCGAGTACATGGACAATGGCTTTGGCTCGCTGCTCGACAAGGTTCGCGCCAAGAAGATCGATGATGACACCAAGGCTGAGCTCTTGCGCGTCATCGGCGACTTCAAGCAGCAGTTCATGGCCAAGCACCATTCGGATGTTTCTGGATCAGAGGAGAACTAAGCCCCATGGCCAACCTTCGCGACATTAAGAAGCGAATCTCCTCGGTTACCACGACCAAGCAGATCACGCGCACGATGGAGATGGTCTCTACGGCCAAGATCCGTCGTGCCCTCGATCGCTCCAAGCAGGCCGAGCCCTATAAGGAGGCGCTGACCGACGTCATGTTGACGGTCGCCGGCGACGCCTCCTGTTCGGGCACCGATCCCATGCTGCAGAAGCATGAGAACGTCAAGCATGGCCTGATTGTCGTTATTGCCTCGGACCGCGGCCTTGCCGGCGGTTTCAATACGACGGTGGAGCGCACGGCCGAAAAGCTCGCCGCTTCTTGGGCGAACGACGGCATCGAGTGCGAGATCATCGCGTGTGGGCGCAAACCGGCCACGTATTTCCGTGACCGCGCAAACGTTGTCATGCACTTTGAGGGCAACTCCTCTGAGCCCGATTTCAATCAGGCCCGCATGATCTCCTCTCATATCTGCGATGCGTATCGTGCCGGTGAGCTTGACCGTGTCGAGCTTGTCTACCACCACGCCAAGAACCGCGTGGATCAGGAGCTTCGCGTCGAGCATCTGTTGCCGCTCGACCCCGAGATGATCGCTATGGCCCACGGTCCGCGTAAGAACGAGACCGACGCCCCTAAGCGCATCTCGTCCACGTTCGAGTTCGTGCCCTCTCCCGAGCATGTTCTCGGCAAGCTTGTGCCGTCTTATATCCTGACGGTCATCTACCAGGCCCTGATCGATTCGGCGGCTGCCGAGCAGGGTGCACGCCGCAAGGCCATGCACTCCGCGACGGAAAACGCCACCGCGATCATCTCGACCCTTACCCGCACGTATAGTCGCGTGCGCCAGGCTTCGATCACGACCGAGATTAACGAGATCGTCGGCGGAGCCTCAGCATTGGAGGAACAGTAATGGCTAATAACACCGTAAAGCTTGCGGTCGAGGAAGCCACCAAGAAGACGACTGCCGGTGATGGTCGCATCGTGCGAATCATCGGCCCTGTCGTCGACGTCAAGTTTGACGGCGCGGTGCCCCCGATCTACAACGCGCTCACGGTCGAGGCCGAGACCCCGATCGGTCATCTGAGCACGATCCTCGAGGTCGAGAGCCAGCTTCCGGGCGGCGTCGTCCGCACGGTCGCCATGTCCTCGACCGACGGCCTGCAGCGCGGCCTCATCGCCACCGATACCGGTGAGCCCATGAAGATGCCCGTTGGTCCCAAGACGCTCGGCCGCATTTGGAACGTCATGGGCAAGCCCGTCGACGGCAAGCCCATGCCCGAGGTGGAGGAGTTCTACCCCATCCACCATGCAGCGCCCCGCTTTGACGAGCTCACCACCAAGACCGAGATCTTCGAGACCGGCATCAAGGCCGTTGACCTGCTCGAGCCCTACATCCGTGGCGGCAAGACGGGCCTGTTCGGCGGCGCCGGCGTCGGCAAGACCGTTCTGATTCAGGAGCTCATCAACAACCTCGCCCAGGAGCACGGCGGCACCTCGGTGTTCACCGGCGTCGGCGAGCGTACCCGCGAGGGCACCGACCTGTTCCTCGAGATGAGCGAGTCTGGCGTTATCGACAAGACCTGCTTGGTCTATGGTCAGATGAACGAGCCGCCCGGAGCGCGTCTGCGCATCGGTCTGGCCGGCCTTACCACCGCTGAGTACTTCCGCGATCGTGGCCAGGACGTTCTGCTATTCATCGACAACATCTTCCGCTTCTCCCAGGCAGGTTCCGAGGTTTCCGCACTGCTGGGCCGTATGCCGTCCGCCGTTGGTTACCAGCCCACGCTGGCAACCGAGATGGGCGACCTCCAGGAGCGCATTACCTCGACCAAGACGGGCTCCATTACCTCCGTCCAGGCTGTCTACGTCCCCGCCGACGACCTGACCGACCCGGCGCCTGCCACGACGTTTACGCACCTCGATGCCACCACGGTTCTTTCGCGTAGCATTTCGTCGCTCGGCCTGTTCCCGGCTATCGACCCGCTTGCGTCTTCCTCCGACGCTCTCGATCCCTCGATCGTTGGCGAGGAGCACTACCGTGTCGCCGTCAAGGTCCAGGAGCTCCTGCAGGAGTACTCCGACCTTCAGGACATCATCGCCATTCTGGGTATGGACGAGCTGTCCGAGGAGCAGCGCCTTACGGTCAACCGTGCCCGTAAGATTCAGCAGTTCCTCTCGCAGTCCTTCCACGTCGCCGAGAAGTTCACCGGCAACCCCGGTGTCTACGTCCGCGTCGAGGATACCGTCCGCTCTTTCGCCGAGATTGTCGACGGCAAGGCCGATGACCTGCCCGAGCAGGCTTTCCGCTATGCTTCCACGATTGAGGACGTGCGCGAGCGCGCCCGCAAGATGGGGGAGAAGTAGGTTATGCGTATCCGCATCGTGTGCCCCGTGAGCTGCGCCTATGAGGGCGACGCTGCGTTTGTGTCGATTCCGTCCACGGATGGCGAGTTTGGCGTTCTGCCTGCTCACTCCAGCGAGATCTGCACGATCGACCGCGGTTACGTTCGCGTTTCCGATAAGGCCATGGGCACTGTCGACCACACGTTTGCCGTGGCCGGCGGCTATGCCCAGGTTGCGGACGATGTCGTGACCGTTCTCGCCGAGCGCGCTTGCGATTTGGCGACCGTCGATGCCGACAAGCTTAAAGCTGATATTCAAGGTTTTGAAGAGAAGCTGGGTAATTTGTCGGAGGATGATGCACGCCGCGCCTACCTCTATAATGAAATCGCATGGTGTAAGCTCAAGCTTGCCCAATAGTCAAACGATTTAGCGTTCGACCATTTGCGAACACATCATGCCCGGGATGGCCCAGCCACCCCGGGCATGCTTTTTGAAAGGGTAGACCTTGGATATTATCCGCGTTGAGGGTGGCCACGCCATCGGAGGCTCCGTGCCCGTCTCGGGCGCCAAGAACTCCGCGCTCAAACTCATGGCGGCAACGCTTCTGGCGCCGGGCAAGACGACGCTGCAGAACGTGCCCGATATTTCCGATGTCCACGTGATGGGCAAGGTGCTCAAGGGCATGGGCGCTACGATCGATGTTCTCGACGAGCACACGCTCGAGATTGATACCTCTCAGGTCGATTCTTGGGAGGCCCCCTACGAGCTCGTCGCTAAGATGCGTGCTTCCACCGCCGTCATGGGACCCCTGCTGGGCCGCTTCCATCGCGCCAAGATTGCCATGCCGGGCGGCTGCAACCTGGGTGCTCGCAAGATCGATATGCATATCTTGGGTCTCGAGGCTCTGGGCGTCGAGTTCGACACCGCCCACGGCTACATCAACGCCAGCGCGCCTCAGGGCCTGCGCGGTACCACCGTCACGCTCGAGTTCGCCAGCGTCGGTGCGACCGAGAACCTCATCATGGCCTCTGTGCGCGCACAGGGCACCACGGTTATCGACAATGCCGCCCGCGAGCCCGAGATCGTCGATCTCGCCAACATGCTCAACGAGATGGGCGCTAAGATTGTCGGCGCCGGTACGCCTGTCGTGACCATCGAGGGCGTGGAAGAGCTGCATCCTGTTACCCATCGCGTAGTGGGCGACCGCATCGAGGCCGGTACCTTTATCGTCGCCGGTGCGTTGATGGCAGACGATCGCGGTGTCGATGTCACGGGCTTTTGTCCCATTCACTTGGGTATGGTGCTCAAGAAGATGGAGCTCATGGGTATCGACTGCGAGCGCGTCGAAGATGGCGTCCATGTGAACCGTGCCGAGCGTATCAAGCCGGTCGACATCCAGACGCTTCCGTTCCCCGGTTTCCCGACCGACATGCAGGCGCAGATTATGGTGCTCTCCGCCCTCTCCGGCGGCAGTTCCGTTATTACCGAGAACATCTTCGAGAATCGCTTTATGTTCGCCTCTGAGCTGGTGCGCATGGGTGCCGACATTCGTATCGAGAGCCATCATGCCATGATTCATGGCGTCAAGGGCTTCTCGGGTGCACAGGTTACCTCGCCCGATCTGCGCGGCGGAGCGGCCCTCGTCGTAGCGGGCTTGATCGCCGACGGGATGACCGAGGTTTCGGCCATCCATCACATCAAGCGCGGCTACGAGCAGTTTGTCGAAAAGCTGCAGGCGCTCGGCGCGCATGTCGAGCATGCTACCGTCCCCGATCCCGTCATCTACTAATACAGGTTGCCTATGTTTAATAAAAAGCCCCTCGCGGATACCACCACCCGAAGACCCTCAACTGGTGCGCAGGCCAAGATCTACAGTCGCGATAACGTGGCTCGCTATTCCGAGCGCGCTCGTCAACGTCGTCGTAGCCACACGATTCGTCACGTCGCGCTCATTGTCGTGCTTGGCGTGCTGCTGAGTGCCACTACCGCTGCCGGCCTGTGGTTTGCCACCATTATGGGCAAGCTCGGCGATTCTAATGTCATTACTGACAATCTGCGTCGGGTTCTGGTTGACACCGATGAGGCAAAGGATCCGTTCTACGTGCTGCTTCTTGGCACCGACGGCCGTCCGGGCGAGGATACGTATCGTGCCGACTCGATTATCCTGGCACGCATCGACCCCACGCAAAAGCAGGCGACGCTCATTTCCGTTCCGCGCGACACCAAGGTCGAGTACAAGGGCGAGACCATGAAGATCAACGCCTGCCATACCGTTGGCGGCGCCGAGGCCATGGTCGAGGCTGTCAACGAGCTGTGCGGTGTTCAGATTTCCCACTATGCCGAGGTCAGCTTCGACGGTATGCAGGCGCTGATTGATTCGGTTGGCGGTATCGACATTAACGCAACCGATGATGTTGACGACCCCGAGCACCTGGATATTAAGATTACCGCTGGCCAGCAGCATATGGACGGTGCCACCGCCCTTACCTATGCCCGCTGCCGCTACACCTATGCCGACGGCGATTACACGCGCATGCGCCACCAGCGTCAGGTGCTTGGCGCCCTTGCCAACCAGATTCTCAATAACTTCGATGCCACGAAGATCTTTGGCCTGGTTAATTCGCTGTCCGATATGCTCGTAACCGATATGAGCGTTCAGGATATCGTGGCTACGGTCAATGCCATGCGCGGTATGGATGTCGACGGTATCTACTCGGCCAACCTGCCCTCGTACGCCGACGACAGCACCATGATCGACGGTGTGAGCTACGTCTTTGTCTACGAGGACGAGCTCAAGGAAATGATGGAGCGCGTCGATGCCGGCAAGGATCCCAAGGGTCCCAACACCATGGGTCTTTCCGACGGTTCCAGCTCTACGATCGGCGACCTGAACAACAACACGTCTGATGACTACGCAAACGGTACCGCAACCTCATCGGTCAGCTCTGACGATTCCGATGACTCAAGCGATTCGAGCGATTCGGACTACTACGAAGAGCCCACCGGCGACGGTAACGGCTACGAGGCCAACTACTAGAGTTACGGCGTTTTACCAAACGCCGTAACGACTCGACGCTGCGCGGGCCGCATTTGGACAATCTGACGTTCAACTTCAAGGGCGCGACCAGAAGGTCAGCGCCCTTTC
>CALLST010000174.1:0-8267 GCA_938011875.1 uncultured Collinsella sp.
GTGCTGGGCTCGGTCGTGGCGTCAACCGATGCGGCTAGCGTCTTTAGCGTGCTGCGCGAGCACAACCTTTCGCTGAGGGGCGGCACAGACTCGCTGCTCGAGGTCGAATCGGGCTCCAACGACCCCGTCGCCTACATGCTCACCGCCGTGCTCGCCACACTCGCGGCCGGCGGCGACATTAACATCCCCGTGCTGCTGGCCAAGCAGATTATCCTGGGCGTGGGCCTGGGCCTCGCCATCGGCTGGGCGGCGGGCCGCCTGATTGAACGCGCGCACGCAACGGCCGAGGGCGCGCAGACCATCTTTTTGTTCGCCGTGGCCATCGTCGCCTACGCGCTGCCGAGCTACCTGGGCGGCAACGGCTTTTTAGCCGTGTACCTGGCCGGCATTGTGCTGGGCGCCAGCGACATCACCGGCAAAGTCGAGATGGCGCACTTCTTTGACACCCTCACCGAGATGGCCGAGATGACGATCTTCTTCTTGCTCGGCCTGCTCGTAACGCCCGCACGCCTGCCGCAGATGCTGCTGCCGGGCCTGGCACTCATGGCGTTCATGCTCTTCGTGAGCCGCCCCATCGCCGTCGGCGTGCTCCTAGCGCCCTTTAAGACGAATCCCCGCCAGGTCGCGCTCGTAAGCTGGGCGGGCCTACGCGGAGCAGCTTCGGTCGTCTTTAGTCTCTTTGCCGTAGTGGCCGGCGTTCCCGGCGGACACGACCTATTTGACCTGGTGTTTGCGATTGCCGTGTCGAGCATTGTGGTGCAGGGCTCGCTGCTGCCGGCGGTGGCGAAGAAGCTCGATATGATCGATGCGACCGGCGACGTGCGTCGCACCTTTAACGACTACCGCGACGAAGACGGCATGTCGTTCGTCAAGCTCAAAGTAGGCGCTGGACATCCGTTTGCCGGACGCTCGCTCGCCGACATTGGCAGCGCAACGAACATGCTGGTGGTCCTGGTACTGCGCGACGGTGCGCACCCGGTGTTGCCCAACGGCGATACCGTAATTGAGGAAGGCGACCTATTGGTGATGGCTGCCCCGACGTTTGAAGAGCGTGCCGAGGTTACGCTGCGTGAGGTCACCGTGACGCCCCACGGTCGCCTGGCCGGCCAGCGTCTTCGCGATGTGCCGCAAGGCAAGCATCCGTTTATTGTGGTGATGCTCAAGCGCGAAGGCCAAACGATCATCCCCGACGGCAACACCCTAATATACGCCGGCGACGAAGCCGTCATCGCCACGCTCGCGTCGTAGCGGGCAGGAGGTAGCTAATTTGCGACGAAGAGATCAAGCGCCTAGAAAGCCTCATGCCTTCGCTCGCAGATTTGGATTTGCCTGAGGAGTAAAGCACCCCTCCCCCATGTAACCATCCTGTAAATCATAGCGGCGCAGTCGAGTTTTACCGTGATGCGGTCGCGCCTGGCGCTCCACTGTGCTAAAGTATCCCGAACGTTCAAACGACTACGAGGGGGAACTAGAAGATGGCACGTGTGCACAACTTCTCAGCTGGCCCGGCCGCACTGCCCACAAGCGTGCTCGCCGAGATCGCCGACGAGATGATGGACTACCGCGGTTGCGGCATGTCCGTGCTCGAGATGAGCCATCGATCTAGCATGTACCAGCAGATTATCGACGACGTCGAGGCAACCCTGCGTCGTCTGCTGAGCATCCCCGACAACTACCGTGTCCTGTTTTTGCAGGGCGGCGCCACGCTGCAGTTTGCGGGCATCCCCATGAACCTCATGCGCCGCGGGCGCGCCGGCTACATCGTGACCGGCAACTTTGCCAACAAGGCGTACAAGGAGGCCGCCAAGTACGGCGAGGCCGTGCTGCTCGCGAGCTCCAAGGACACCAATTTCGACCGCATACCCACCCTGGCCGACGTCAACGCGCGCATTGCCGCCGAGGCCGCAAGCAACGGGCTCGACTACGTCTACATCTGCCAGAACAACACCATCTTTGGCACCATGTACCACGAGCTGCCCAACTGCGGCGACGTACCGCTGGTCGCCGATGTCTCGAGCTGCTTTCTGTCGCAGCCGCTCGACGTTGAGCGCTACGGGCTCATTTACGCCGGCGCGCAGAAAAACGCCGGCGCCGCGGGCGTGACCGTGGTCATCGTGCGCGACGACCTCATCGCAGATGGCTCCGCCTTTGCGCAAACGCCGCAGTACATGGACCTCAAGGCCCAGGCCGCCAAGGGCTCCATGCTCAACACGCCCAACACCTTTGGTATCTACGTATGCGGCAAGGTGTTCCGTTGGGTTGAGAAAACCGGCGGACTTGCCGCCATGGCCGAGCGCAACTGGGCCAAGGCCAACCTGCTCTACGACCTGCTCGAGCACAGCGAGCTGTTCCATGGCACCGCGCAGGCCAACAGCCGCTCCATCGCCAACGTCACATTCCGCACCGGCGACACCGAACTCGACGCGGCCTTTGTCGCAGGCGCGGCCGGGCACCAGATTCAAAACGTCAAGGGCCATCGCCTGGTGGGCGGTATGCGCGCCAGCGTCTACAACGCCGTAACCATGGAAGACGTGCAGGCACTGGCCTCGTACATGAAGGACTTCGAAGCGCAGCATAGTTTGAGCCCGCGATCTAACTAGCCCGCAACGCGCGGGCCGACCAGCCACTTCAAACCACCTGTTTAAACCAAACCTGCTAAGGAGTTTTTCATGCGCAAGATTAAGACCATCGACGACATCACCAAGGACGGCAAAGTCGAGTTTGGCGAGGGCTACGAATTTGTGAGCACCGCCGAGGAGGCCGACGCCATTCTGATGCGCTCCACCGACCTGCACGGCTACGAGCTGCCCGAGGGCATCCGCGCCATCGCCCGCTGCGGCGCCGGCGTCAACAACATCCCCGTCGAGGAGTACGCCAAGAAGGGCGTCGTCGTCTTTAACTCCCCCGGCGCCAACAGCAACGCCGTCAAGGAGCTCGTCCTGGGCATGCTGGTGCTCTCGAGCCGCGGCGTGGTGCAGTCGATGAACTGGGTGCGCGACAACGCCGACGACCCCGAGATTCAGGTCGATGCCGAGAAGGCCAAGAAGGCCTTTGTGGGCCGCGAGCTCAAGGGCAAGCGCATCGGCGTCATCGGTCTGGGCAACGTGGGATCCAAGGTCGCCAACGTCTGCGTCGATCTGGGCATGGACGTCTACGGCTACGATCCGTTCATTTCCGGCGAGCACGCATGGGTGCTGAGCCGCGAGGTGCAGCGCGTGGGCACGCTCGAGGACCTCTGCCGCGGCTGCGACTACCTCACCGTGCACGTGCCCAGCAAGGCAGACACCATCGGCATGATCAGCACCGAGCAGATTAACCTGCTGGCACCCGACGCCGTGCTCATCAACTACGCGCGCGAAACCATCATTGACGAGGACGCCGTCGACGCCGCCTTGCGCGAGGGCAAGCTCAGCTGGTTTAGTTGCGACTTTGCCACGCCCAAGACCGTCAATATGCCGAACACGTTTATCACCACGCACTCGGGCGCCGGCACCGGCGAGGCCGAGGCCAACTGCGCCGATATGGCCATCAGCGAGCTCAAGGATTACCTGGAAAACGGCAATATCGCGCACAGCGTTAACTACCCCGCCTGCAGCATGGGCAAAGCGCGCGCCGCAAGCCGCATCGCCTGCCTGCACGCCAACGTGCCCAACATGATCGGCCAGATCACGGCCATCCTGGCCAAGGACAACGCCAACGTGCAGCGTATGACCAACGAGTCTGCCGGCGAGAACGCCTACACCATGTTCGACACCGACGAGCACCTGAACAGCAGCACGATTGAGGCGCTTAAGCAGATTCCGTCGATGTATCGCGTGCGCGTGATCAAGTAGCGCCGACTGACCTGACGGGCAGCTCCCCATGTGGCCTGCCCGTCACTGACATTGAATGCCCGCGGGGGTGCCTTTCGCACGAGAGGCGCCCCCGTTTTTGTGAGCGCTCCATTAAGTGCACCGAGCCGCTTCTTGGCATACAATCTGTATGTTGACCTAACTATCTGTGAGGTGCCTATGGTTGATACAGATTTTGCTTGGCGGCTTACGCAAGGGCTCGTGCGGATCGACAGTTCCGACCCAGGTGCGTATGAGGGCGAGATTGAACGCTATATCAAAGCGTTGGTTGAGGAACGGTTAGCGCAGCTGAGCCATCCGGTACTCGATGCCGTGCAGATTGCAGAGCACGAAGTACTCCCCGGGCGCCGCAACCTTATGGTCACCGTGCCGGGACTGAGCGACGAGCCACGGCTCGTCTATATCTGCCATATGGATACCGTTACGCTGGGCGATGGCTGGGACGCGGACATTCCGCCGCTCGGAGCGATCGTGCGCAACGATAAACTCTATGGCCGCGGCGGCTGCGATATGAAGGGTGGCCTGGCCTGCGCCATTGCCGCACTGGTCCATACACTCGAGCGCGTGGCGGCAGAAGGCGAGCTGCCCCGCCGTGGCTTCTCACTCATTTGCTCGGTCGACGAGGAGGACTTTATGCGCGGCTCAGAGGCAGCCATCGATGCCGGCTGGGTCGGCTCGCGTGAATGGGTGCTGGACACCGAGCCCACCGACGGACAGATCCAGGTGGCGCACAAGGGGCGCACGTGGTTCGAGATTGAAATGGCTGGCGTAACGGCGCATGCGAGCCAGCCGTGGAAGGGCGCGGATGCCGTCGCCGCCATGGCCGAGGTCGTGTGTTCGCTCCGTCGCGCGTTTGTGGCGCTGCCCGCGCACGATGAGCTGGGGCCTTCGACCATCACGTTTGGCCAAATCGAGGGCGGATATCGCCCCTATGTCGTGCCCGACCGCGCCAAAGTCTGGGTCGACATGCGTCTGACCCCGCCGACCGATACGGCCGCCGCAATCAATATGGTCGAGCATGCTATTGCCGCCGCCGAGGCCGCGGTTCCCGGTTGCCACGGCAGCTACGCCGTGACGGGCGACCGCCCCGCTATCGAGCGCGATCCGGTCTCTCCCCTTCTAGCTGCACTCAAGTGCGCAGCAGACGATGTAACGGGCACGGACACGACCGTCGGCTTCTTTACCGGCTACACCGACACTGCCGTCATTGCCGGCAAGACGGGTAACCGTAGCTGCATGAGCTATGGCCCAGGCTCGCTCGCACTCGCCCACAAGCCCAACGAATATGTGCCCCACGCCGACATCGTTCGCTGCCAGAGTGTGCTCATCGCGCTCGCCGACAACACGCTCTGGGGCGCGGATGGCCAAGTTGGGGCATAATAAGCCGCGAACAAACCAACTCGTGCGTTAGGACCGCCCATGAAAGCACTTCCGTTTCCCTGCATCCGCCCGGCTCAGGACCGCGTGCTCGAGGCGTTGCCCGCAATGGGCAGCATCCTGAGCGGCAACGATGCTCTGCGCGGAGCCATTGCCGATGGCCTGATGCTCAAGGACCCGGGTGCGGCGTATTACGTGTACGAATGCTCGGGGGAGCCGGGGCGCGTGACGGGCGTTGTGGCGATTTGCCCGGTCGGCGTGCTGGCGTGCGACGACGCGCCCTCCGCGGGTACAGCTGCAGCCGCCCGTGCAATCGCCGCGCTTAAGGTCCAGCCGCGCCCTGTAACGCTCGTCTACGAAGCATCACCCGTCATGGATATCATCCTCGGCGCCGCAAAAGAGGGCGCTTCACTCTATGCCGTCACCGACCCCGCCGGCATTACGCACCGCGTGTGGGAGGTCAAGCGCGAGGACGCCGTCGGCGCCATCCGTGCCATGCTCGACCAGGCGCCGGAGCCGGTACTGGCCGACGACCCTGCCTACGCTGGCGCACTAGTCGGGGTATCACAGCTCCTGGCCGATGAGGCCCGTTCCGCCGGAACGTACACCGGCAAGGAGCCGTTCAACTTTACCGTTGCCGCGCTCTTCCCCGCTGCGCAGGTCAGCGGCGGCGCACCGCAGGTTCCGACGGGTCTGCTCACGCACCAAGTCGCGCGGTTCTAGCAAGACCAGACCGCGCAGCACAAAAATCGGCAGCTCAACAAACAGGGGGCGGAGATGCAGCAGGTACATGCATCTCCGCCCCTTTTGCGTCGAGAAGTTATGCCGGCGACCCGAGCCGCCACGCTCGCGTTATCCGCGCTGCGGACCTGCAGTAGCCACAAGCGGTTCAAGGCCCAGCTCGCGTGCGTAATCCTCCTGCGTAAAAATCTCAATCAGCTCAAACGTACCGGCCTCGTCGTCAAACACGAAATGCAGCACCGAGCAGTTGCCCGGCACGCGTTCGCGCTCGTCGGCCGCCGCACCCCTCACGTGGTCCATGAACTCCTTGATGGCCGAGCCATGGCTTACCGCGAGCACGCACGTATGGTCCGGACGCTGCATAAGCTCGGTCAACGTCGCCACCATGCGCTCGCGCACCTGCATCTGACCCTCGCCGCCAAACTGGCGATAGAAGTCGCGCCACGGGCGCTCGGGCATGAGCACCACGCGCTCGGCCTCAAAGTCGCCAAAGAACCACTCACGCAGGCCGTCCAGGCGCTCGTACGCCAAGCCCGGCCACAAGTTGGCGATAGTCTGCTCGGTGCGATGAAGCGTAGAGGTGTAGGCATGATCGGGCTCAATGCCGCGCGCACGTAAAAACATGCCGGCGCGCGCCGCCTGGTCGCAGCCCAACTGCGTAAGCGGCGAGTCACTCCACCCCTGAATGATACGCTTGAGGTTGAATATCGTCTGTCCATGACGGACCAGATACAGATCTTTATTCATAGGGGTCCTTTCGTTCGTTACCAATCAAGGAGCGAAAACGCCCCGTCGCAATAGCCAAAATGGAGCACGGCGCCGTTGTCGGGTAGCTCCCCCTCGCCAGTCACATACTCAAGAAACTCCTGGCAGGCTGAGCCGTGGGAAACCGCCAGCACGCAGTCGTGCTGCGGCCTGGCCATGATGCGGGACAGCGCCGCGACCATGCGCGACTGAAGCTCACTTTCCGACTCGCCACCAAAGGCAACCGGATAATCACCCCAGGGCTGCGGCGGCATCTCGCGATTTGATGTGCCCTCCAGCGAGCCAAAATGCCACTCACGCAGGTCATCGACCAGCTCTATGGAACGGCCCTCGCCAAAGATAAGCTCGGCCGTATGCCGCGCCCGGCCCAACGGCGAGGAATACACATGATCAAAGGCCACGCCACGCGCCGCAAACGCCGTACGCGCCGTCAGCGCCTGCTCGCGCCCGCGCGCCGTAAGCGACGAATCGTGCCAGCCCTGCAAAATGCTCTGCACATTGAGCTCAGTCTGCCCATGCCGCACCAAATACAGATCTGCCACACGCTCTCCCCTCGTACCACCACAAAGGGGACAGGCACCTTTGTGGTGGTTTACCGTCTGATCACGCCGCGATGACGCTCAGCTACACCAGCACGTCAGCGAGCGAACGCTTAGGTACGTGGTGCACCTGCGCCTCGTCACGCCAGTAATTAATAGAGCCGTCGGGGTTGGAATCGATCGCATCGATAACTTGAGTCTCGGCCGGAACGCCAAACGCCATGATCAGCTTGAGCTCATATTTGTCGTTATCGAGCCCCATGGCATCGATCGCGCGGGGCGTAAAGGCCTTGAACATGCAGGCTGCCACCTCGGGCGTGGCGCTGCGGGCGGCGAGCATCATCGTCTGCGCGGCAATGCCCGTGTCGACCTCGGTAATGGGAGCGGCGGGCTTGCCCGGAACGGCGCGCTCGGCCAAAATCGCGATGTAGCCGGTCGGGCGCTCACCCTCGGCAGGACCCGGCCAATCCTTAAGCGCACCGGCCCACGCGAGCTCATCAAATACGCGCGCGCAATCCACGGCACCGCTCACCACATGAAAACGCAGACGCTGAGCATTGGCGCCGCAGGGAGTCAGGTGAGCCAGCTCTGCCAGCTCGAGCAAAAACTCACGCGGCACGCGCATGGACTCGTCAAAACGGCGGCACGTACGGGCACGACGGACCAGCGCATCAAACGCTTCCAAGCCGAGCTTTTCGCAACCCTGCTCTGCCATCGATTCGACACTCGACGGCGCCTCGGGAACTGCTTCGTTCATAGGGACCCCCAATACAAGCCAATTGTCCTTAGGAAAATCTAACCTAAAACGTAGGCAATAACGAACAGGGCTGCAATGTTCTACACCTGTTGAATAGAAAATCGCAACGTGGGGAACAACGGAAACAATTCGGGGCCTTTGGGTTACGTTTCGCCCTCTCGGGGGTGCGGACAGAAAGTTGGACCGCGGGGCGGTCCGGACTGGAGGTTCGCATGTACAGCAGGGAGAAGGTCGAGC
>CALLST010000175.1:0-4406 GCA_938011875.1 uncultured Collinsella sp.
CCAACCTGGGTCGAGCCCCGCTCGCGGAGTCGGCCGCCAAGGCCGTGGCCGAGGTCGCGCGCGGCTACAGCACGCTCGAGTACAGCGTGGACACCTGCTCGCGCGGGTCGCGCAAGGAACATGCCGCGCAGCTCATCCGCTCGCTTACCGGTGCCGAGGACGCGCTGGTCGTTAACAATAACGCGGCTGCCGTGCTGTTGGTGCTGGCGACCCATGCCGCAGGCAAGGAGGTCATCGTCAGTCGCGGCGAGCTTGTCGAGATCGGCGGCAGTTTCCGTATCCCCGATGTTATGGAGGCCTCGGGTGCCAAGCTCGTTGAGGTCGGGGCCACCAACCGCACGCATTTGAGCGACTATGAGCGCGCCATCACGCCCGATACGGCGATGATCCTCAAGGTTCATCCTTCCAACTATCGCATCGAGGGTTTTCACGAGGAGGTGGGTTCTCGGGAGCTTGCGGCGCTTGCTCACAAGCATGGCCTGCTGTTCTACGAGGACCAGGGGTCGGGCGCGCTTTTGCCCGATGACATCCTGGTGCGCGGCGGTGAGGAGCCCACGCCGGCTTCGGTCGCGGCAGGACTCGATTTGGTGTCGTGCTCGGGCGATAAGCTGCTCGGTGCCGCACAGGCGGGTATTATCATGGGCCGTCGCGATCTGGTCCAGGCCTGCGGGTCGCATCCGCTTATGCGTGCCCTGCGCCCGGGCAAGCTCACGCTGGCTGCGCTCGAGGCTACACTGCGCATTTATATGGATGGGGCGGATGTGGCCCATCGCGAGGTGCCGGTGCTCAACATGCTCACGCTTCCGCAGGCTCATCTGGAGCGTCGCGCACGCAAGCTGCGCGAGCTGATGGTGGCGGGTCTCGATAAGGCCGGCTGCCCGTGCGCCGTTCAGGTGGAGATCGTCGTGGAATCGTCGACTCCCGGCGGGGGCTCGCTGCCTACCGTCGAGCTGCCCACGATGTGCGTGGCCGTCTGCCCGGTCGACGGGCGCCTGTCCCTCGACGCGCTCAAGCGCTCGCTCGTCCAAGACTTCGATACACCGGTCGTCACGCGCGCCTCGCACGACCGCATTCTGTTTGATGTGCGCACACTCGTGGGCGACCGCGATATCGAGACAGCGGCATCGACGCTCGTCGCATGCGTTGAGAAGGCGGTTGCACGATGAGTGAGGTTCAGGCGCTGGTGGAGTGTCCCGTTATCGTTGGCACGGCGGGCCACGTCGACCACGGTAAGTCGGCACTGATCGAGGCGCTGACCGGCAAGAATCCCGACCGTCTGGAGGTTGAGCGCCGTCGCGGTATGACCGTGGAGCTGGGCTTTGGCGAGCTGGCGCTGCCGAGTGGCAAGATCGTTGGCCTGGTCGACGTGCCGGGCCACGCGCATTACTTGCGCGCCATGGTGCAGGGCGCCACGGGCATCGACGTGGCCGTGCTGGTGGTTTCGGCCGTCGAGGGCGTGATGCCGCAGACCCGCGAGCACGTGCATGTGCTGGAGCTGCTGGGCGTTACGCATATGGTGGTCGCGCTGACGATGTGCGACCTGGCCGATAGCGAAATGATTGAGCTGGCCGAGCTCGACGTGGACGATTTTCTTTCGTATACCGTGTTTGCCGACGCGCCGATGGTGCCGGTGTCGTCTAAGACCGGCGCGGGGATCGATGACCTGCTGGCTGCGCTCGACGAGCAGGTTGCCGCTTGCTGGGATGCCTGCCGTGCCCGTGCCGAGCTCACCGATGCCGCACCGCGTCTGCCCATCGACCGCTGCTTTACGATCAAGGGCGCCGGCACCGTCGTGACGGGAACGCTGCACGATGCGCCCGTCGCGGTGGGGGATGAGCTCGTCGCGCTGCCGTCGCGTACGGTCTGCCGTGTGCGTGGGATTCAGGTTCATGGTGACACGCAGCGGGCGTTGCCCGGTCAGCGCGTGGCACTCAACCTGGTGGGCGACGGTGCCGCTTCGCTCGATCGCGGCGAGATGCTCGGTGTGGAAGGCCGTTTTGGCCAGACGCTGCGCTTTATGATGACATTGACCTACCTGGGCCGCGAGGGCGCCAAGCCGCGTGTGCTCGAGTCGGGTGCGCGTGTGCACGTGATGGCGGGTACGGCCGAGGTCGTCGGTCGAATCATGTTCATGGAGGGCGAGGCCCCCATGGCGGTGGGCGAGACCCGTATTATTCAGGTGCGCTTGGATAACTCGCTGCCGCTACGTGCCGGGGACCATGTCGTGGTGCTGTCCTATTCGCCCGTGATGCTTATTGGCGGCGGGCGCGTGCTACTTTCGCGCTGCCGTCGCTCGCGCGAGCTTGCCGAAGGAGAGCGTGCGCTGTATGCGGCGCTCGAGTCCGGCGATATCGCGGACGGTGTGGGCGCTTGGCTGGCGCTGCAGACGCTGCCGGTTACGGCGGTTGATGTTGCCGAGGCTTTGGATCTTGGTGTCGGCGAGGTCGATGCCGCACTGCACGGGTTGGTGGCGCAGGGCGCTGCTTGCGCGCTTGCTGGCTCGGATGGCTCGCTGTATGCAGATGCTTCCGTGCTCGACGCCGCGATGGATGCCTTGGCGACGACCCTGTCGGCCATGCACGCGGCGGCTCCCAAGGAGACGGGCTTTACGCCCGGTGCCGTTGCCCATGCTGCCTGGCCTGCTGCCGACGATGCCGTTGCCGCGGCCTTGATTGCCGAGGGCTGCTCGCGCGGCGTTTGTGCTGCCGAAGGCGCCGAGGTGTTCGACCCACACTCTGCAGCCGCCGCGGCGCGTGTGGTGCGCGATGCCTGCGAGCGTATCGTTGCCTTGCTGGATGAGGCCGGCCTCGATGCGCCGACGTTGCCCGAGGTGGGCGAGCAGCTGCAGCTCGATCGCGACACCATGACGCGTGCCCTGCGCGAGCTTTCGCTCAACCGCTCAATCGTGAAGGTCGAGCGCGATGTGGCCCTGTCTGCTGCCGCCGAGGCCCATGCGCGCGAGCTCGTCGCCGCCGCCATTGAGGCAGCCGGCGGCGCTGCCACCACGAGCGTGCTGCGCGAGGCCCTGGGTGTGTCGCGCAAACGCGCCATCAGCATCTTGGAGCACCTGGATGCCGTGCGCTTTACGGTGCTCGACAAGGATGCCGGCGGCCTGAGGTCCCTGCGCTAGATCGGCTGCTCGGTTTGGTAAAATACCGGCGCACTTGGGAACGGATGGGCTCCGGTGGGCTCCGCGGTCCTCAAAACCGTTGCGAGGCGTGCTAAACGTCTTGGATGTGTTCGATTCACATACGTTCCCGCCATACGCTACCAGCGCTTTTGTGCTCGCGGTCTTGCTGCGTGCCGCAAAGGCGCTGTTTTGTTTTTGCATGGGTTTGCCGTGCCGCCCGCTTTATCGGCGACGGTATTTGGCTTCGTGTGCCGGGTTTTGAGCATGCCGATGGGGGTGGTTTGCCGTATGACTACCGTAAGACGAGCCGATCTTTCTTGCGTCGTCCAGGCGGGCGGGTTGTCGTCGCGCATGGGTTGCGACAAGGCGCGGATGTTGTTTTGCGGCGAGCCGCTCATCGAGCGCGTGCTGGGTCGGCTGGCGCCAGTTGCCGGCGAGTTGGTCGTGACGACTTCGCGTCCCAGCGAGCTTGCCTACCTTGAGGAGCTTGTGTTTGACGGACTGCGCCCCCGCGTAGTCATGGATGTCGACGGCCCCGCCGGTGCCATGCGTGGAATCGCGAGCTCGTTGGCCGCGGCCCGATTGCCGCTCGTGGCGATCGTCGCCTGCGATATGCCGTTTGTCTCGCCGGAACTCATCGGCGCGCTTGCCGATCGTGCTGAGGCCGAGGCACTCGACGTATGCGTGCCGCGCGAGGAGCGGGGGATTGAGCCGCTTTGCGCCGTCTGGCGCCGTGACGCGTGTGCGCCGGTTGCCCAAGAGTTGCTCTCCTGCGACCGCCAACGCATTCGCTGCCTGATCAATCGCGTTCAGGCCGGTTATATGGATGAGCCGCAGATTGTTAAGGTCGCCGGCTCGACGCTCTGCTTCGAAAACGTCAATACGCCCGAGGAGTTTACGGCGGCCGAGTTGCTCGCCTAGACGATTGGAGTTGCCATGTCTCACGATATTTGTCCCGACACGGGAGAACCTTGCACTTGCGACGGGTCCGAACCCTGTACCTGCGGTTGCGGTGGCTGTGGACATACTGCGGAAGAGGAAGCGGCCGCCGCGGCGTATCGCGATGCACACCGCGAAGGCCCGTCCGGTGATGCTCTCGACCATGAACGCAAAATCATCGTGTCGTTCGACAGCACCTTCGATGTGATGGAATGCGAGCAGCTGTGCCTGGATGCCGGCGTTCCCGGGCGCATTATGCCTTTGCCCGGCTCCATTACCGCAGGTTGCGGCCTGTGCTGGGCTATGCCGTTCTCGGGCGATGCACTCGCCGCCTTCC
>CALLST010000176.1:0-1802 GCA_938011875.1 uncultured Collinsella sp.
AAAGCCCCAAACCGCTCCCATGGCGGTTACGGGGGCGTCCGCTTCCTGCCGGTCAGGGCCACTGGGTTGTGGCCTTGTTCTCGCTGCAATCGGGTAAAGGCTGATATTGTCAACGTGAGGGGCTCATTCTTTTTGGTGGGCCTCTTTTTCTGTTATGGGGGACTTTGGGTTATGGCTAAGCGTTCTGGGTCGTATGTCGTTCCTTTCTCGTTTGAGTTGCTTTCGTTTGATGAGGCTGTTGGGCTGGCTGCTGATACGGGGCGGATTTCTGGGGATGCTGGGCCTCTGCTCGAGACGGTTGTCGATATGCTCGATGAGCTGGGGCGTCCGGATGAGTATTTCGATTGCATTCAGGTTGCCGGTACCAATGGCAAGACTTCGACCACGCGTTTTTCGGCCGCCATCCTTCGCGGCGAGGGGCTCAAGACCGCGCTTTATACGTCGCCGCAGCTGGTGCGCTATCCCGAGCGCATGGAGGTTGACGGGCACGTTGTAAGCGACGAGGCCTTTGCCCGTGGCGTTTCGGTAGCTGTCGAGGCAGGGCGTCGCGTGAATGCGCGCCGTGTGGCGGCGGGGGAGCGCGCCTATACCATCACGCCGTTTGACCTGCTGACGGCTGCCGCACTGGTGGTGTTTGCCGAGGCCGCGGTAGATGTTGCTGTGCTCGAGGTTGGCATGGGCGGCCGTTGGGACGCCACGAGTGCGACCGATCCCGTTGCCGTTGCCATCACCGGCATCGGGCTCGACCACACGCGCATCCTGGGTGACACGCTCGAGGCCATTGCGGGGGAGAAGGCTGCGGTTATCAAACCCGGGCGCTTGGTTGTTTTGGGCGAGGGCACGCACGAGGCGAGCGTTCAGCGCGTGATGGATGCCCGTTGCCGCGAGTGCGGCATAGTGCCGCTGGTGGTGAACCATGCCACGACCAAGGTGCCGGAGCACGTGGGCGATACCGTGGAGTTTAGCTGTACCACGCCACGCGCGATTTATACGTCGAGCATGGTCAAGCCGGCGTATCAGCCGCAGAATGCCGCGTGCGCGATTATGCTCTGCGAGGGTTATCTGGGCCGCGAGCTCGACCACGATGCGCTCGACGCTTCGCTTATGGGTTGCCCCACGCCGGGTCGTTTTGACGTGCTGGGAACCGATCCGCTTAAGCTCATCGATGCCTGCCATAACCCTCAGAGCTGCGAGAACTTTGTGAGCGCGCTGGACGAGATCGACCCGTGCGTGGAGAATCGCCCCACGCTGCTGTGTGCCGCGCTGGCAGACAAAGACATGGCGGGAATCGTCGATGTTCTGATCCCGGCCTTCCCGCGCGTGGTCGTGACCCAGACCGATTCCGATCGCGCCCTGCCGGCAGAGGAACTCGCCGCCCTCGTTGATGCCGATAAGCTCACGGGCGTATATCCGAGTGTGTCCGAGGCCCTCGCTGCCTTCGATGCCGCAGACGAGCCTTTCGTAGCTGCCGGTACCATCACCCTAGCCGGCGAAGTAGCCGGCCTGTTGCGCTAACCCATCCCCTCATCAGTTGCGGTGAAATAGGGACTGTTTTACAAGCCAGGAGCCCCAAACAGTCCGTATATCACCGCAACTCAAAAGCAGTCAATTTGGGACGGGGCTTTTTTGGCTGCCCTGTGCCCCGAGTCGACTCGCTTGCCACGAAATTGGCCTATCTACTACGTTTGACCGGTTACCCTCGACCACACGGAACATTGCGAAATTAAAACCGACGCTCCTATAAGTTGTCAAGAGGCAGTTTGCGGGAGCGCTCTCTCCAATTCGCACAGGAGCTCGTAATA
>CALLST010000177.1:0-2341 GCA_938011875.1 uncultured Collinsella sp.
GCGCGGTGTGGATGGCGCCGAGGCCATCGAGCGCGCGCTCGAGTTTGCTGCCGGGGTTGCCTCGACCGTGTGCGGCATGGAAGGTTCTTGGGGCCACGGAGCACCAATCGTCGAATAGCTTAAGAAAGCGTTCGGCGGTCGGGCTATGAGGCCTTGGACAGCCGATGCAAAACAATAAGCGAAACGCGAAAAGGGGGCTCGCCATGTGGTGGGTCCCCTTTTGAACATTGGAGAAGACCATGGGTATTAAAGCGTGCGCGGCTGGTTTTTGCTGTGCGGACGTCTATCAAAACATCGGCGTGTTCTATCCGACTGGTAACGGCATTGACTGGGGTATCCATCTTGCACGAATGGGAGTTTCGGTATCCGCCGTGTCGGTTGTCGGCAAGGACGAGTACGGAGACAAGATGAGGGAGGCGTTGGCCGCCGAGGGGTTCGATATCTCACATCTGCGGGTGGAGGATGGCGACACCTCGGTGATGCTCATGGCGTTGAAAGACGGCGTCGATCGCGTACATCTCGAGGCAATCGATGGCGTAATGGAGACATATCGTCCGAATGAAGATGACCGGGCGTTTATCCTAGAGCATGACATCATTCATACCGACCTGTTTGGCAATTGTTTGGACCTCCTGCCCGAATGGCATGATGCGGGCAAGACGGTGGTTATGGACTTCTCGGTGTTCAGCCAGGATCCCGAATATGCCTGCGAGGCTCATTTTCCTTACGTAGGCTATGCGTTCATGTCATTTGAAGAGGACACTCCGGAGCTGCGTGATTGGGTACGTCACGTACAGGAGTTGGGACCGCGGGCGGCAGTTGCCACGCTTGGCGAGAAGGGAAGCATTGCCTTTGACGGTGAGCGCTTCTATGAGTGCGGAATCGTGCCGGCGGAGAAGGTCGTTAACACCGTGGGTGCCGGCGACTCGTATATTGCCGGGTTTACCAAGGGCGTGATCGATGGCCTTGATATTCCGGCGTGTATGAAGGCGGGCGCTGAACTGTCGTCCCGAGTGATTGGTTCGTTTGAGCCGTACTAGGGTCAAACGCCTGGAAAGGAGTACGAAATGGTTATCGACATGTTGGTTCAGCCCATGCTCTACAGCGAGATCTGTACGCCGGGTGATGAGCCTGATGGATTCGGTTTTTGGTCACGAGAATTTGGTATGGGGCATATGGGTCCCATGGATTGGGATGAGCTTCAAGTCGAGATGGACGTCTACGACGTGCGGAAGAGCGTGCTCATGCCGCTCGATGTAACCACGGCATGCGGAGGACACTTTGGCACCAATGACCAGATTGCCATGCTGGTTGCCGCGCACCCCGATCGTCTGTGGGGATTTGCGAGCGTAGATCCGCAGGTGAGCGGTGCCGCAGACGAATTGGAGCGCGCCTTTACCGAGTTGGGGGCAAAGGGGCTTTGCCTGCATCCGGCAAAGCAGGGTTTTGCCCCCGATGATGCTGTGGCCGAGCCGCTTTACGAGCTGTGCGAGCGCTATAACAAGCCGGTGGTTTTCCATGCCGGTATGTCTTGGGAGCCGGGCGCAGAGCTCTCGCGCAGTAACCCGCTTGCATTTGAGCACACAATCGCAACGCATCCAAATGTGCGCTTTAGTTTGACCCACTTTGGCTGGCCCTGGGTGCGCGAGACCGTGGCGATGCTGCTCAAGTATCCCAACTGCTACACGGACACCTCTATCACTTACATCGATTCGCCCGAGGAGATGATGCAGCGTCTTTTCACGGTCGATATGGGGCCGCTGTGGTATGAGCGCGCGCTATCGCATCAAGTGATGTTCGCCAGCAATACGCCGCGCTTCCGTGCGTTCAAACTCAAGCGGGCGCTCGATACCGTGTCCATGCGCGATGATGCGCGAGAAAGGCTCTACTGGGGTAATGCCCTGCGTTTTCTTGAAGGGGATGAGTGAACATGGTGACGCTCGAGACATTGAGCTATCTATCGACTGCTCCGGACCAGTTCATCGATATTACCGAAGACGTGCACGCTGCCATCGAACGCAGCTCGGTGACCAATGGCTTGGCAGCGATTATTTTGTCGCATACGACCTGCGGAATCGTGGTAAACGAGGGGCTGCCCTGCGTGGAGACGGATCTTATGGAGACGCTTGATCGCATCGCCCCACTCGATGCCCCCTATGCGCATGCACACTTCCTGCCGAGCTATGGAGCCACCGGCAACAACTCCTGTGGGCATATCAAGAGCATGATTTGTGGAAACAGTTGCTTCTTTCCCGTCCAAGATGGCCACATCGTGTGCGGAGGTGCCCAGAACATCTATCTTGCGGAGTTTGACGGTCCGCAGAAGCGAAAAGTGTACGTC
>CALLST010000178.1:0-1682 GCA_938011875.1 uncultured Collinsella sp.
GAGCGAACAAGCGCTCGACGCTGGCTTTAAGAGCTATTTTCCCAAAGTTTTGCGCTCCGGAAAGCTATCATATTCTCTGACATCGCTCGATGGTCTTTTCGCAGCGTTGTTTCAAGCGGTGATACTTGTTGTTTCCGGAGTACGAATCATTAACGGAACTATGTCAATAGGCGAGTACACTATCATCGGTACATACTTCGCGGTTCTCTTTAAGACTTTGAAAAGTATGATGTCATTGTTCAAATCCTATCAAGATGCCAAAGCATCATGGGATAGGACGGCTATCGCGACGAGAGAAAAGGAGAGATCGGGGTGGAATCGGACCGATTTAGCTAAACTCGATGAAATAAATGACATTTCGGTATCTGATTTGGAATTCTCGGTTGCCCTTCCAGACGGATCTGTCCGAGAGGTCCTCGGCGGGTTTTCTTTCAAGTTTTCCGGTCCTGGTACATATTGCATAGTTGGGGAAAACGGAAGAGGCAAGACGTCACTTCTTTACTTGATGCTCGGGCTATACTCATCGAAAGGCAAAGTAAAATACAACGGCGTGCCAATCGAAGAATGCGACTTGGATTACATACGTGCGAGAGAGATATCGTGCTGCCCACAGTCGTGCTTCGCGCCGGACGAAACGGTGAAAGAGCTGTTAGAGTATTTCGACACGCCCTTTTCTTCCTATCACCGGGGTGTAGATGGCCTACTTTCGCTGGAAAACAGCGTGAAGGAGTTGCTCGGGAAACGTTGCTCCGCGCTTTCGGGCGGTGAGCTGCGCCGAGTGTACTTATGGTCGGCGATTTCACGCAAGTCGTCAGTTTTGGTACTCGACGAGCCCACGACTGGGTTAGACGCTGTAAGCCGCGCCGAGCTTGCGGCCTATGTTAAGCGCAACAAGCAAAGCCAGCTGATCATCGTTGTCTCTCACGATGACGAGATGGTCGGCGCGGTAGAAGGGGTAGTGGATTTAAGCAGCATGTACCAGGGTAAATGCTGACAAGTGTAGTGCTACCCAACTGGCAGAGATAACAAAAAGGCGATGCAGATGCACGTAGCATTCAGGCGGTTCGGACTCGGTGCCTTCACGCCATCGCAACGCTTTCAGATATAGTTCTCGTTCTCTTACTAAAGGAAACTTTAGTCTACGTCGTCTTGTCGAGACAGAGGTGAAGTGAAGTGTTGTCGCGACGTATCTTATTCCAGGTGGCTCAGTATCAGCGCGAGAATCGCACCAAAGTGTACTTACGATTCTCGTGTCCCACGGACAACATGAGCTGAGCATTGAGGTTCCGCCCTTTGCTGCAACTACACGGGGTTGGACGGCAATGAATATGCCGAGCCACATGCCACGCGCAGCGGGGGTCCATGCCCCAGTATGTTGCCTACAGCAGCCTCGATGTCCACGCACGCATCATCTCTGCCTTCGCGTTCAATCCGTTTGCCGGAGAGTGCGAGGGTTGCAAGGCCGTAGAATTCGAGCCGAACAAATGAAATGCGGTATCAACGCATAGGATTAAACTGACGATTGCTTTGCACCGAGAATACGCCTGGAAAGCCGCTATAGGTGGCGGCCCGGGTTAAATAGAGAAGCCCGTCCGATCACTTTCATGTGAACTGCCTCCCATTTCTTGGACATGAGAAATGGGAGGCTTTCTTTATGCGCGTTGATTTGAGAGTGAAGCATG
>CALLST010000179.1:0-3281 GCA_938011875.1 uncultured Collinsella sp.
CCGATTCGAACAGTAAGCCAAGATTGTGCAAAGGAGCCAATGATGGCAAATTACAAAAAGGTGGCAGAGCAGATTCTCTCCACTGTGGGCGGGGCGGAAAACGTGGCTTCGGTTACGCATTGCATGACGCGCCTGCGCTTCAACCTCAAGGATGAAAGCCTCTCGAATGATGAGAAGCTTGAGGACATCTCGTCTATCATCAGCGTCGTGCACGCCGGAGGGCAGGTGCAGCTGGTGGTCGGGCCCACGGTCGACAAGGTCTACGACGAGGTTTGTAAGCAGGGCGGATTCGAGGTCACGGTATCGATTGACGAGGAACTCGATGGCCCTCAGCTTAGCTGGAAGGAGCGCTTGGCGCCCAAGCACCTCTTCAATCAGCTGCTCGATGCCGTGAGCGGCGCTATCACCCCGATCCTTCCGATCTTTTGTGTCGCCGGTATCTTCAAGATGCTCGTTATTCTGTTTGGGCCCGAAGGCGCCGGTTTTATGTCCGAAACGAGCGACCTGTATCGGATCCTTTCCCTGGTGGGCGATGCGGCGTATTACTACTTCCCGGTGTTTGCCGCCTATAGCTCGGCTAAGAAGTTCAAAACGAGTCCTGTGCTGGCACTGCTCATCGCTGTTGTGATGATTTATCCCGACATGCTCGCTATTGTTGAGGACGGAAAGCCTTTCAGCGTCTTCGGCATCCCCATGCAGCTCGTCAACTACACCCAGGCTGTTCTTCCGGTCATCTTGATCACCTGGGCCCAGTCCTATGTTGAGCGCTTCTTTAAGAAGATCTCGCCTGATATGTTGCGCATTCTGATCGTACCCGTGGGTACGGTGCTCGTGATGTTGCCGGTCGCGCTGTGCCGCTGCGGGCCTGCCGGCCACGTTGTCATGGGCCTTGTGGCCGATTTCATCATTTGGCTCGCCTCTGTTGCCGGTCCCGCTGCGACCGCGGTTATCGGCGCATTCTGGAATCTGATCATCGCCACCGGCATGCACGTGCCGATCTATACCGCCATATTGCCCGCCGCGCTCCAGAACGGTTACGACGCCATCTTATACCCCGGCACCGCGGTTGTAGCCTACACCACGCTTGCCATCGCGCTCGCCTATGGCCTGCGCGCTAAGGGCAAGGAGAGTCGAGCCACGGGCTGGAACTTGTTCATCACCTATGCCTTCGGTCGCGTGAGTGAGCCCATCATCTACGGCATCCTGTTTCGCGACAAGAAGGCTCTTGCCTGGAACATGATTGGTGGTGCTGTCGGTGGTCTGCTGGTAAGCCTTCTTCATGCCAACGTCTATATCTTCACTGGCGTTGGTTTCCCATGGATGAACGTGCTCATGTTTGCTCAGGATATCATCCCTGGCACCATCGGGTGTCTTGCTGGCGGTGCCGTGACGTTTGCGTTGGCGATGATTTTTGGATTTGAAGGACAGGAGAAGATGCCGTTGAAGTCCAAGAGCGGCGATTCTGAGGCCGTTGAATCCGTCGAGGCATAAGAGGCTACTACACAAATATGCTCCCCAGCCGTTGCGCGGTCCGACCCCTTGGCCGCGCAACGGTACTGTGCTGTTGCGCGGCACTTGCCGAGTCCGTTGCGTTCGACAGTGTGGGCCGGGAATTTGATAGAAAGGACGACACCATAATGTTTAGAGAAGATTTTTTATGGGGCGGGGCTCTGGCTGCAAGCCAGTGCGAGGGAGGATGGAACGAAGGCGGTCGCGGTTTAGCCAATTCCGACATGCTGCCGTTTGGCGATCAACGCATGGACGTCATGCGGGGAGACCTTGATCCGCGTGCGTTGGCACCCGACAGCTTCTATCCCGCTCGCAAGGGCATTGATTTTTACCATAGGTACAAGCAGGATATTGAACTGTTTGCCCAGATGGGTTTTAAATGCCTGCGCTTATCAATCGCCTGGAGCCGCATTTTTCCCAAAGGAGACGAAGCCGAGCCCAATGAAGAAGGCCTTGCCTTTTACGAGGATGTTTTTAGGACGTGTCGCGCGCATGACATTGAGCCTTTGGTGACGCTCAACCACTATGATGTCCCCATGCATCTCGTCGATGCGTATGGCGGATGGCGCGATCGCAGGTTGGTCGACCTGTTCGAGCGATATTCGCGTACCGTGTTCGAGCGCTATCGGGGATTGGTCAATTATTGGCTGACCTTTAACGAGATCAACATCATGACGCAGGCGTGCTTTATGGCGGCGGGGATCATCTTCGAGCAAGGGGAGAATCGCTATGCAACGGTTCACACGGCCGTGCACCATGTATTGGTTGCGAGCGCCCGTGCGGTCGGGGCGTGTCATGAACTGTGCCCTGGGGCGAAGATCGGTTGCATGCTCAACGCAGGTGTCTTCTATCCGGCTACATGTGATCCGGACGATGTGCTGGCTGCGCAGGCTGAGAATCGCAGCCATTACATGTTTACCGACGTCCAGGTGCGCGGTGCGTACCCGAGCTATGTTCTCAAGGAATACGCCCGCCATGGTTTTGAGGTGCCCTATCGGGATGATGACCGCGAAGTACTGGCTGCAAACCTGGTCGATTTCGTCTCGTTTTCGTATTACTCGACGCGCGTCGCAAAAGCGCATGCGGAAGGTCAGTTCGATTCGAACCTTCTTCGCTCGGCGCCTAATCCGTATCTAAAACAGGAGCCTTGGGGGAGGTTTATCGACCCCAAAGGGCTGCGCGTCACCATGAATGAAATCTGGGATCGCTATCAAAAGCCGCTGTTCATCGTCGAAAACGGTTTGGGTGCTCCTGATGTGCCGGAAGATTCGGGTGAAATAGAAGACGACTATCGAGTTGAATACCTGCGGGCCCACATCGAGGCGATGAGGGAGACCGTCGAGCTCGACGGGGTGGAACTCATGGGATATACCTGTTGGGGCCCGATCGATTTGGTTTCGGTCGCCACAGGACAGATGCGTAAGCGCTACGGGTTTATCTATGTCGATCGAGACGATAGCGGTGCGGGCTCGTTTGAGAGACGTAAAAAGAAAAGCTTCGAATGGTACCGACGCGTAATAGCAAGCAATGGCGAAGACCTTGCGTAATAACGTTAAGATGGACAAATACGCCCGTTGGGGGAATAGTCGCGCCGCTTCGCTTGACAACAGGCTAAACTAGCTATTAAACATTTACTATTCTGTTTAGATTGAATTTGCGGTCGTTTAGTTGCCGAGCCACGGGGCGGTCAAGCCACGATGCTCGGCCGCGACCGATGCTAGGGGGAACGATGGCTAAAGCAAGCGTCCGCGAGATCAGCCGCATTACCGGCT
>CALLST010000180.1:0-5049 GCA_938011875.1 uncultured Collinsella sp.
TTCACCACCAAAGACTGTCCCAAACGACTAGCTTTTGGGGACGTTCTTAAACGACTGGTCATGTAAGAACGTCCATTGACTATGAAAGGTATCCATGGAAACGATCATCAACGTCGACGATGTCTCGTTCTCCTATGGCACGCAGACCGAGCAGGCGCTCAGCCACATCTCGCTCAGCGTGAACAAGGGGGATTTCATCGGCATCATCGGGCCCTCGGGCGCCGGCAAGTCCACGCTTGCCGCCTGCCTGTCGGGCGCCGTGCCCCACCACTACACCGGCACGTTCTTTGGGTCCGTCATGGTCGACGGCCACGACACCTGCGAGGTCTCGCTCACCGACGTGTCGCAAATCGTCGGCAGTGTGCTGCAGGATATCGACACGCAGATGGTCGCTTCGGTCGTCGAGGACGAGATGCTCTTTGGCCTCGAGAACTTTGGCGTTCCCCACGACCAGATCGAGCAGCGCGTGAGCGAAACGCTCGAGACCGTCGGCATCAGCGACCTGCGCGACCGCGAGATCGCCACCCTCTCGGGCGGACAGAAGCAAAAGGTGGCCATCGCCGCCATCCTCGCCATGCGTCCGCGCGTCTTGGTTCTCGACGAGCCCACCGCGGCACTCGACCCCGCCAGCTCCACGCTGGTCTTCGAGACGCTGCGTGAGGCAAACCGCACACTTGGAATCACCATCGTCGTCGTTGAGCAAAAGGTCGCCCTGCTCTCGGAGTACTGCAACCGCGTGCTCGTGCTCAACCATGGCGAAATCGCGCTGCAGGGCGAGCCACACGAGGTCTTCGCGCATACCGACGAGCTCCGTGCCATCGGCGTCGACTGCCCTCGCGTCACGCGTATCTTCAATAGCCTCGAGGCCGATGGCCTGGTAAGCGGTACCCCCTGCTTGGATGTCGATGAGGCCGAGCGCCTGATTTCGGGCATCGTCGACCCCGCACACGCGGCTATCGAAGCCCAGGCGCCCGCCGGTTCCCCGCATGCACCGTCGTTGCGTCCTCATGCCAAGGACGCCGAACCCGTACTCACCTTCGACCATGTTGAGTTTGCCTATCCCAATGGCGGAGCCGCCGTACACGACCTTAGCCTGACGCTCTATCCTGGCGAGCTCGTGGGCATCGTCGGCCAAAACGGCGCCGGCAAGACTACGCTCACCAAACTGCTCACAGGCCTGCTTAAGCCCGCCTCGGGCAGCGTGCGCGTCACGGGACTGAATACCGCAGCCGTTGCCACGAGCCGCATCGCTCGCGAGGTCGCGACCCTCTTCCAAAACCCCGACCGCCAGATCTGCAAGGACACCGTGCTCGACGAGGTCGCCTTTGGCCTGGAGCTTGGCGGCATGGACCGTGCCGAGGCTCTGCGTCGTGCCCAACTCGTCATCGACCGCTTTGGCCTGCCTGCCGATGAGGCGCCTTTCTCGCTTTCGCGTGGCCAGCGACAAATGGTGGCGCTTGCCTCCGTCGTAGTGGTTGAACCCAAGATCGTCGTGCTCGACGAGCCCACGAGCGGCCTTGATTACCGCGAGTGCATGACCGTCATGGAAACGGTGCGCACCATGGCCGAGCGTGGTTGCGCCGTTATCATGGTCTGCCACGATATGGAAGTCGTCTCGGATTTTGCCGAGCGTATCGTAGTAATGGCCGACGGTCGCATCCTCGGCCGCGGCCGCACGCACGAGCTATTCTCGAACATCGATCTCATGCGGCGTGCCTACGTGGAGCCTCCCCAGGTTATTGAACTCTCGCGCCGCCTGGCATCTTCCGTCTCGCCCGCTTTTGCGCAGGTAAGCGAGGTCTCCGATATCGTTCGAATTACCAAGGAGATGGTCCACCGTGGTTAACGTCATCGACTACATGCCGGGTGACACGCTGCTGCATCGCCTGAACCCCGTCGTCAAACTGGGCCTCGCCGCCGCCATCATCGTCGGCATCTTTTTGTCCGACACCTACGTGGCGCTGCTGGGCTTTTTGGCACTCACCCTTGCGCTGGGTGCCTATGCCGGTGTCGTCGACCGTCTGTTCTCGCTGCTCAAGTTGCTGATTCCGCTCGCGCTTATCATGCTGATGCTCCAGCTGGCCTTTATGCGCGATGGCAACGTGGTGTGGGGTTTTATCACCGACACGGGCCTCATCACAGGATCGAAGGCCTGTCTGCGCCTGCTGGGTGTGGCGTTACCACTCATCCTCATGCTCATGGTGACCAAGCTCAACGACCTTGCCAACGCCTGCGTCGAGGTGCTGCACGTGCCGTATCGCTATGCTTTCACTTTTACCACGGCGCTGCGCTTCGTGCCGGTGTTTGGTCAAGAGATGAACGCCATCATGGAGGCGCAGACCGCACGCGGCGTCGAGTACGACACCAAGAACCCCATCAAGAAGCTTAAGCTCATGCTGCCACTGTGCGTGCCGCTGCTCATCTCGAGCGTGGGCAAGACCGATGCCACAGCCTTGGCGGCAGAACAGCGCGGCTTCTATCTACGTACGCGCGCCAGCTCGTACAAGCGCTACCCCATCAAGGGCCTAGACATCGCCGTGCTCATCGTCAGCATCGCCCTCATCGCCATCGGCTTCCTGTTCTAGTTCGCCACCGGCAGCAACCGCCCAACGCAAAAGGCCTCGGCTCGCACCAAACGAGCCGAGGCCTTTACTGTTTCATCAGATAAAACCTACCAAAATTAACCTGTCCCTTTTTGACAGGTCGGAAGCTAGAGGCGGTAGGGGGCACCGCTACGGATGATGGATTCGCGCACCAGGACATCCATGGCGTCGAGGGTGATCTCGGGCATCTCTCGGTACTTCTGCAGCACCGAGAGCTCGGTGCAGGCCAGAATGACGCGGTCGCAGCCGCTACGGGCGAACTCCCACATCACGCGGTCGAACTTATCCATATCGGGCTCACGTCCGGCCTTCACATCATCGTAGATAAGCGACATCACATCGTTCTGACGTTTCTCGCTGGGATAGACGACCTCAACACCCGCAGCCTTACATTCGCGGCCGTAGACGCCCGCGCCCACGGTGCCATCGGTGCCCATGATGCCGATCTTATGCACCGGCTCGGCCGGCACACTCAGGTTGGGGTCGAACTCGCACTCCCCCATCACCGCACCCGCAAGGGCATAGCGCACCGACTCACGCGGCATGTGGATAATCGGCACCTTCGTAAACGACTGGATCTGGTCGTAGAAGTAGTGCGACGTGTTGCAGGGAATGGCAATGTGTGCACAGCCCAGCGACTCGAGTGCCCGGGCACACTCTTTCATGGTCGCCAGCAGCTTGGCATGCTCGCCGGTCTTAATGGCCAGCGTGCGGTCGGGCATGGTCGACTTGGAGAGCACCACCATGTCGATATGTTCCTGATCGCAGGCAGCAGCCGTATGACGCACCACTTGGTCGTAGTAATACGACGTGGCCTCGGCGCCCATGCCGCCGATAACTCCCAGCTTTTCCATCGCCGCCTCCTTGGTGACGCTTGCGCAATTGCGCGTATCATACCCGCGCCCGCCCGATGCAAACCGGACGGGCGCCGCGCTCATCTACTTGTAATACGTCTTGAACAGCTTAAAGTGGCGCAGCTTGGTGTGCCACATGCGCAGCCAGCGGTTAAAGACAAAGTCGCCCTTCATAAACGAAGGGTCGGCGCCCTTGCCTTCCTTGTCCAGGCGATGCACCTTAGCGCGCAGCTCGGGATCCTTGACGTACTTGTCGACGACGCCCATGGGAACGACCATCCACAGGGCCTCGTCCTGCGCCGTCACAAACTCCGGCTCAAACGGGCGGTTGAACACATACTCGTCCACCACATACTTGGCAACGTTAAAGCCACTGTTAGTGACGTAGTAGTTACTGCGGCCCTGGCGCGTGTTGAAATCGAAGAACTTAAACGAGCCGTCGCGCTCGTCGTACTTAACGTCAAAGTTGGAATAGCCCACAAAGTGAAGGTCCTCGAGCAACTTGCGCACGCCGCCCATGAGCTCGTCATTGGGCTCGGTGATGATGCAGGCGTGGTTGCCGACACCGTGAGGCTGATGCTCCTCGAGCAGCACGTGACCCAGGCACATCATGCGCACCTTGCCGTTGCGGTCGGAATAACTGGTGAGCACGCGCATGTACTCGTCGTTGCCGGGCACGCGATCCTGCAAGATCAGGTCGTCGGTGTAGCCGCTGGCATACGAATCGCGAATGACCTGTTCCAGCTCGGCGCGGTCGGCAATCTCATAGGCCTTCTTCTGGCCCTCGAACTCGTGCTGCCACCACATGATGCCGTCAGAAGGCTTCAGAATCATCGGGTAGGGAAAATCGATCTGATCGAGCACCTCGGCAGGTGCCTCGCCTTGGTCGTTCAGCATCGCCATGGTGAAGGTAAAGGTATGCGGATAAGGCACGCCATGCTTCTCGCACAGCTCGTAGAAGATCTCCTTCTTCTGGCACTGCTCGAGCATGCTATAGGGAGCGTAAGGCGCGACGATGTTATCCGCCAACTCATGAGCATCCTTGGCCTGAGCCACGAGGGCAACATAGTTGTCGCCACAGCCCACAAGGACAATCGTCTTATCGGCATGCGCTTGGGCAATGCCGTTGACGGTTTTGAGCATCACGGGCATGGTGTCGATATCCACGTTGGGCGTGTAGTCGATAATCTGGCTGCGGTACGCGGGACCCGTCTGGTACTTGCCAAAGACCAGACTCTTGACCTGGTACTCCTCGTAGAAGGCGCGCGCCACCGAATAGGCGTTGATGTCGCCTCCGAGCAGCACGGGAATGAACTCGCGCTCTGTAAATTGCAATGCCATGGAAACTTCCTATCATGAACTGCCCACACAACGGGCGGTCTTTGCGCAACTGATTTATTCTAGCGTGCCAAGCCGCCGGTGCCCAAAGCTCCACCGTATCTATGGCAATCAGCGCAATTATCCAGCATGAAATCCGCCCTCGCCGTGATGGGACCCTGTAGTTGCAAAACCCCACATGAGGCGACTTTTGATAAACAAAAACCCTCTCGACAGGGTTCCGTAACGTTAAAGTTGAACTCTATGGTTTCTCA
>CALLST010000181.1:0-3114 GCA_938011875.1 uncultured Collinsella sp.
CGACCTGGTGACATACCGCGAGATCCTCGCTGTCCGCAATGCAGACAGGTGCTTTACAGCCACAAGCGCGATAGTTTCAACAACAAGATGCAGTGCCCCAGAGCCCCTAGCAGTCGACGATGGTCTTGCCGATCATGATGTTGAGAATCTCGACATCGGTATCCTTCATGCCCACACGGCCCACATAGCCCATGCTCGCGATCGTCTCCTCGACGGTATCCTGGATCAGACCCTCGCCGGCGCGGAAGCCGCGGCCCTGCATGGCCATATCGTGGCCCAGAATCGCCGCATCGACGGCAGCGGAAATCTTGGCGGCACAGCTCGCCTTGGCGCCATCGCACACGATGCCGCCAACGTTACCGAGCGTGTTCGAGACCGTCGCACCAATCTGCTCGTGCGTGCCACCGCACAGCCAGGTAATCGCAGCACCGGCACCGCATGCGGCGCAAATAGCACCGCAAAACGCCGAGAGCGCACCAATATAGCTCTTGATATGCACGGCGATAAGATCGGACAGCATCACGGCGCGCACCAGGCGATCGTGGTCGCAGCGCAGGTACTCGGCATACTCCATAACGGGCAATGCACAGGTAATGCCCTGGTTGCCCGAACCGCACACAATGGCGACCGGCAGCGCGCAGCCGTTCATGCGGGCGTCGGACCCGGCGGCTGCACGGGCACGGGCACGGCAGGCGACGTCATCGGCACGAGCACCCAGCAGCGTACGACCCACCTCGGCGCCCCAAGCGTGCGCAAGGCCCTCGGCACTGATTGCGCCATTCAGCTCAATCTGACGCTCAACGGCAGCGCGGGCGCCCTCAATGTCGCCGTCCTCGATAAAGTCGATGATTGACTCAATCGACATGGGCGTATCGGCGTTATCCGCCGCGCGCTCGGCAACCACGCGCTCGGCGCAGGCGGCACACTCCCCCGCCGACTTGCCGCATACCGGAATACCGTCGAGCGTATGGCACGTGACATTGGTGTGGTGGTCGGTAATCTCGACGACCGCGACATGGCCCCCGGCCGTGGCAGTCACCTTGATGTAGAGGTTGGGCACACCCACGGCAAGCGACACATCGCAGTAACCGGCATCGGCGAGGAGCTCGGACACGCGAGCACGGTCTTCGTCGTTAACACTCTCGAGCACCTCGAGCGCGCTTTTGGCGTCGCCGCCCACGGCACCCAGCACGGCCGCGGCTTCAATACCGTGCATACCGCCCGAGTTGGGCACGGTCACGCTCTTAACGTTCTTGATGATGTTGCCCGAGCAGGCAACATCCATATGATCGGGTTCGCAACCGAGCGTCTGGCTCGCCAGCGCCGCTGCATAGGCAACGGCAATGGGCTCGGTGCAGCCGAGTGCACAGACAAGCTCGCGGTTCAAAACATCGCAAAACGCGGCATCACGGATGGAATCGGTAGGCATAGGTATCTCCTGCTTGCATAACGGGCTTGGCTCTCAAAAATAGTTAGCTCCTTTATTTGATAACAATGCATCAAAAACCGCAACCCAGGTTCCGGTAGACGGCGTTCAGGCGCAAACTGGCGGCATTCATTCATGAGAAGCCGGTCTTGTTGCATGCTAAAGCATTTGAACAAAAAACGCCCGAGCGTTTACACAAAAGTCGCGCTATCATGCAGTCGAACGCGGTAAAACCTTTAGCAATTCCGCCGCACGGACCAGAGAGGAACCACTCATGAAGATCGGTATCGGTAACGACCACGCCGCCGTCGAGCTCAAGAACATCATTTCCGAGCACCTGAAGGAGCGCGGCTGCGAGGTCGTGAACTTTGGCACCGACACCTCCGAGAGCTTTGACTACCCCATCGCCGGCTACAAGGTGGGTAAGGCCGTTGCCAACGGCGACGTCGACCTGGGCATCCTCATCTGTGGCACCGGTGTCGGGATTAGCCTGGCTGCCAACAAGGTCGAGGGCGTACGCGCCGTCGTGTGCTCCGAGCCCTTCAGCGCCAAGCTCTCCCGCATGCACAACAATACCAACGTGCTCGCCTTTGGCGCCCGCGTCGTGGGCTCCGAGCTCGCCAAGATGATTGTCGACGAATGGCTCGACGCCGAGTTTGAGGGCGGCCGCCACGAGCGTCGCGTCAATCTCCTCAACGAGATCGACCACACGCGCGGCCTCAAGGTCGTCGACGAGGCCTAAACATCTCAGTGCCACAAGCTAACAGCAGGGGCCCGCTCGGAACTCATGACCGAACGGGCCCCTTCATAGATTTTGGAATAAAAGGGCGCCGCGGATGGAGTTCCACGGCGCCCAAGCCACACGCTAACAGCTTTAAGGAGTCAAAGCTGGTTTAGCCAAAGAAGCGCTTGATCTCGATCTCGGCGTTCTCCAGGCAGTCGGAGCCGTGGATCACGTTGGCGTTGACATCGACAGCGAAGTCGCCGCGGATGGTACCAGGAGCAGCGTCAAGCGGATTAGTAGCGCCCATGAGGGTGCGCATCTTAGCAACAGCGGAGAGACCGGAAACGACCATCTTGACGACCGGACCGCTCGTCATAAAGTCACAGAGACCGCCAAAGAAGGGCTTGTCGGCCAGATGGGCGTAGTGCTCCTCGACGGTAGCGCGCTCGAGCGTGGTCATCTCCATGCGCTCGATGACAAGGCCGCTGCGCTCGATGCGAGCAACAATCTCGCCGATCTTGCGGTCGCGCACGGCGTCGGGCTTAATCATGATGAAGGTCTTCTCGATAGCCATAAGGTAGCCTTTCAAGTAGGTTCGCGCGTGCCCAAGTCCCATTCCGGCACCCGCCTGGACTGCATCGTAACAGAGTTTTAGCTGCAGTTAAACAAAAAGCTGTTTATTGAAACGCTGTAATTTATTAAAGCGCTCCATATGTGTCACTTCTGTTTCGAAGCCCGATTAGAGTACCATCCGACCGCCCATCAACCGCATCGAACAGAGCAGGCGGTCGGTTGCCACCCGCGAACGTACCCCCTTCACAACCTGCCCAAAGGTCCT
This sequence comes from uncultured Collinsella sp., assembly GCA_938011875.1. Taxonomy (GTDB): domain Bacteria; phylum Actinomycetota; class Coriobacteriia; order Coriobacteriales; family Coriobacteriaceae; genus Collinsella. The sequence goes on from CALLST010000181.1 coordinate 2,989, forward strand.
ACAGAAGTTCTCGACAAGCCCCTCCCCCATAGCAACAAAATACGGACGCCCACATCAGCAGACGCCCGTAAAGCAAAAACGATTTATCAATAAATGGACAATACGTCTTCAGCCAAACCTCTACTT
>CALLST010000182.1:0-3113 GCA_938011875.1 uncultured Collinsella sp.
TGCCGATCCGACGCGCGAAGGCTACACCTTCGCTGGTTGGTATACCGACGAGGCTTGTACGGAGGCATATGACTTTAGCGTTGCGGTGACGGCCGATATGACGCTGTATGCCAAGTGGATCAAGAATGCTGTTAACCCTGGTGGTAACGGTGGCTCTGGCTCCGCTGGCGGCAATGGCGGTTCGGGTAATGCTGGTGCTGGTTCCGGCTCCGGTGACGGCACAAATGGCCAGCAGACTGGCGGTGCTGTTGCTCCGGGTAAGAAGCCGGTGTCGTCTACCACGACTACGACCGAGACCAAGGACGATAAGGATTCCAAGAAGAAATCCGATAAGTCCGGCAAGAAGGACAAGAAGTCCGGCAAGAAGGATGACAAGTCCGGCAAGTCCGACACGGGCTCGTCTGCAGCGACCACTGCCAAGAAGTCCGCTGCGGCTCCCTCGCAGCAGTCTGGCTTCAATCCGCTCGCCATCGCTGGCGTGGCGGCTGGCGTGATTGGTCTCGCCGTCATCGGCGTGTTCGTGTTCACCAAGCGCCGGTAGGTGAGGGCTGTGTCCAATAAGCCTCAGGACGGCGAGTCCAAGCAGCCCGACTCGTCGTTCATCCAGCTCGACGATGCAAAGCAAAAGGGCGCCGCTTCGGCGGCGTCCGCCCCTCGGCGCAAGGCACTTGTTGGCGTTCTGACGGCCGCCTGCATCGTGTTGATTGTCGTCTCGCTTGGCTTTGTTCACTCCTCTGTCAGCGGTGCCTGGTCCATCGATTGGATTGTCGAGACCGTGACGGGGGAGAGTGTCGTTGCCAAGGATGCGTCGGTTTCCGACTCGACTACCGCTTCGGGTAAGACTGGAGTCAAGGGCTCAAAATCTTCGGATGATGCGAGCTCTGGGTCCAAGGATTCGGACGAATCTGACTCTAAGGACGATTCCGAGTCTTCGGACAAGGACTCGAAAGAGAAGAAGTCCGAAGGCAAGGGCGGCAAGAAGTCCGGGGATAAATCGGGTTCGCAGAATTCTGAGTCCAATGGCGGATCGGGCGCTTCTGACGGCTCATCTTCGGGCGGGGGATCGACGACCGGCGGTGGCTCCACTTCTAACGGTGGCGGTGCCTCTGCGGGCAATCAGGGCGGCTCGCAGCAGCCTGGCTACGTCACGGTGACGGTCTCGGTCACATCGAGCGCCGTGGGCAATCCTGTGTCTTCTGGTGGCACCTTCACCTTTAACGAGGGCGCCACGGTCTACGATGCCCTGTGCGCTCTGGGTCTCTCTGTAAATGCGCGCGGCTCATCGTACGGCACATATGTCGCCGCCATTGGCGGTTTGGCCGAGAAGGAGCATGGCAGCACGAGCGGCTGGATGTACTCCGTCAACGGCGTAACACCCAACACAGCGTGCAGCAACTATGTCTTATCCAACGGCGACAGAGTCGTATGGTATTACGTTACAGGCTAGAGGCCTCGACATAACACGCCAAACGGGCGGTTCGGACAAACTCCGGGCCGCCCGTTTTTCATGCGTAGAGGACTGGGTCGCCGGGTCTCTCGGCAAACAAAAAAACCGGTTGGAACGAGAATTCCAACCGGTTATACCTTCAAGCAAATATCGAGCAAACTATGACTGCGCGCCCTCGAGGAAAAAGCGACGGCTAAAGTAGTTGTACCAGGTGACCAGGAACGTGGCGATGGCCTTCATGGCCTGGTAGCCGATGCTCAAAAACGTGACGCCCACAAACATGTACAGGTCGTTGAGGCCCAAACCAATCACCGACAGGATGGTGAAGATCGTGAACTCGCGCTTGCGGCTCATGCCCTCGCGATGGTCGAACACGTACTTCATGCTGAGCCAGTAGTTGACCACGACAGACGTGGTAAACGAAATCGTGGTGCTCATCAAAAAGTCGAGGTGGAACAGCTCGACGAGCGCAATGAGCATGCCCCAGTCGATGCCAAAGGAGATAAGACCCACGACAGCGAACTTGAGGAACTGCTTGGTATGAGGTTGTGCCAGTGCCTTGCGCACGTAATCACATCCAATGCGTTGACGAATCGAGCAACGAGATACTTTAGAGCTTTTGCATGGGAAACGTAAGGTCTTTGGCAAGAACTATACGAACTCGCCAAATATTCAAGAGGTAATCTGCAAACGTTGCAAATCTTCCCGTAAACGAGCAAGGCCCACGAACAACACAGCACTCGACGCGCGTCATCCGCGGGTCCCGTAGCGCAACGAGGAGTCCGGGCTACTTGGTCTGCTCGCCCTCCAGGAAAATCTTGCGCGTTACAAAGTTGTAGACCATGACCAGTGCGGTGGCGCAAATCTTGGCGATATTGGCCTCGAGGCCCAGGCCGGCGTTGAGGGCCAGCACGATGCCGTCGTTGAGCGCCAGACCAATAATGGACAACACGACAAAGATGATGAACTCGCGGTGGCGGCTCATGCCCTCCTTGTGTGCAAACACGTACTTCATGCTCGCGACGTAGTTAAAGATGAGCGAGACGATAAAGCCGCTGGTGTTGGCGATCAGGATATTGAGGCCCAGACCGTAGTGGAGCAGATTCATGATGCCAAAGTCGATGACGGTGGCAATGACGCCGACGACGCCAAACTTCATAATCTGCGCAAGGAGCTTTTGCATGACACCTGCCTTAGGGTGGCGCTGCAGCGCCGTGGGGATGGCAAACTCAGCAAGTTTAGCCAATCCCCGTAGGCGGGGCTAGGCGCGCTCCTCGATAGCACCGTTTCTATATGCATCGAGCAGTTGGCGTAGGTCCTGGATCTGGCTGCGAATCTTGACGCCGGTATCGGTGTCGCTCACCATGCGGCGACGGTCGGCCTCGTCAAAGCGGTTGGTCTCGCTTTCGATGTCGATGTTGCGGGTGAGCGCCTCGGCAACGGTGGTAAAGGCCTGGTGCGACTTGAGGCGGCACCCTCGCGAGCTCGAGATAAGCGTGTAGCCGGCGATACCCGCGAGCGCCACGACGATGATCGCCACCGGGCTGACCACCTTCGCGTCCACGGCTGACTGGCCAACGAGCAGCGCCCCGATGATCGACACCGTCTGGCCGATCGAGTTCGGCAGCCGCAGACCGGCCTCCTGCAGCAGCTCGAAGGCGATGAG